>JANONE010000103.1:0-4430 GCA_031420675.1 Ilumatobacteraceae bacterium
ATCGCCTGCGGGATCTCCGGTGCCACCCAGCACATGGTGGGCATGAAGGGTTCCAAGAACATCATCGCGATCAACAAGGACAAGGAAGCCCCCATCTTCGGCATCGCCGATCTGGGCATCGTGGGCGACGTCCACAAGGTGCTTCCGAAGCTGATCGAGGCGTTGCAGAGTCGCGGCTGACCGAGCAACACCGGAACGGAGGGAGGCGGCTCGCAAGGGCCGCCTCCTCCCGTTTTCGGGTGTCCGCGAAAGGTGCCGGTCGCGCCGCCGTCAGACCAGCGGCCAGGGATACTGGCGACCGCTTGCGTCCGTCGGGAACACACGATGCTCGACGACCCATTGCGCCCGCTCCTGGATGGCGGCAACTTCCTCATCGCCGAGCAGCGCCGCCACATCGAGTGGTACGTGGTCGGCGACCTGGGCGGCGATCGTCAGCAGTTCGCCGGCGATCTCCTCGCCGGCGAACTCCCACACGACGGTGCGCAGCTTGAACCCGGCGGCGAAGCACAGCCCGTGGTCGATGCCCCAGATGTGGTCGTCGCCATCGATCAGCACGTGGCCGCTCTTGCGGTCGGTGTTGTTGGCGAGGATGTCGAAGAGGGCCACCGCTCGCATCAGCGGATGCAGGTCTTCGCGATTCTCGTAGATCGTGAAGTAGTGCTGCTGATGATCGGCCTCCACGAACCACTGCAGGCTGCCTTCGCCAAGTGGGCCATCGCGAATGATGGTGGGCGGCACGAGGCCGATGCCCATCGCTTCGCTGAGCCGGTAGGCGGCCAACTCGCGCCGATGCAGTCCGGGCTCGAAGTCCCACAACGGTCGCTCGCCGCGCAGCGGTTTGTAGATCGCCTGCCCGACGAGTGTGCCCTCCTGCGACAGGTTGACGAGGAACGTCGCGTTGCTGCTCCACGGCATTCGCCCCTCGATGTCGAGATCGGCGGTGGCGAGCCAGTGGAGGTGATCAGCCGCTGGTGTCGTCATCGGCTAGTTCATCCGCACGCAGAAGTGGCCATCGGGGTTGATCGGGTTGGCACACCAGATGCAGGAGGGTCGGCCCGCCGCCACGATGGTCTCGGCGTGATCGCAGAACGCGTGTGCCTGGCTGCGGGTGAGGAACACACGCACGTGCCCTCGATCAGGGTCGGATGCGAGTGGCTCGCCTTCCTCGTCGACGGCGATGACCTCTTCCAACTGCACCAGCACCATGTCGTTGCTGCGGTCGTACCCGAGGCCCACGGGCCCGAGGACGAACGCGGCATCGACGGGTGCGGCAAGCTCCATCGCTGCCGCGATCGGCCGCTCGGTGGGCGCCGGCAGGTCGTTGAGCACGCGACGCAGGTAGTCGGAGATCGCCGACGCCTGCTGCTTCTCGCACTTCACCGTCACCCGCGTGGTGCCGCGGCGAGCCTGCAGGAAGAAGGCGCGGGCGCCCGGCTCGCCGAGCGCGCCGACGGTGAAGGCATCCACCTCATCGAAGTCGAAGTACACGCTCATGCGGAAACCGGATCGACTCAGGACGGACGGAGCTCGGCCAACGAGCCACCCGTGGAGTTGACGGTGAGCACCACCGGCGCGCCCATGCCGTAGGCGATGGCCGACACCGAGCAGGTGCTGATCACGATGCGCTGGAACAGATCGATGTGGGTGCCCATGGCATGGGCGACCGCGGCCTTGATGGGGTCGGCGTGCGACACGCACACCACCACGCCACCGGGGTGCTTGGCGCGCAACCGGTCGATGGTGCCGACGATACGGTTCTGCATGGCGGTGAAGCTCTCGCCGTTGGGGAACGTGAACGTGCTGGGCGCGCGCTGCACCGTGTTCCACTCGGGCAGCTTCATCAGCGCCTTCAGCTCGGCGCCGGTCCAGTCGCCGAAGTCGCATTCGACCAGGCCCTTGTCAATCTGAGCTTTCACGCCCCGCTGCTTCACGGCCCGCTGCTTAACGGCCAGGGCGGCGGCGATGGGCGCCGCAGTCTCCCGGGCCCGTTCGAGCGGTGAGGAGTAGATCGCGTCGACCTTGGTGAGTTGCGCGATCCGTTCGGCTGCGCGCTGCGCCTGCTGCCGGCCGGCCTCGGCCAGGTGCAGGCCTGCAGCCCTGCCCGGCAGCACCTTGCCCGTGGTGGGCGTCTGCCCGTGCCGCACCAGCAGCACGAGGGTAGGAGCAGGGGGAGTGGTCTTCGTTCGCGCCATGACAGTTCGGAAACCTACTGTGCCTGCCGTGGATTCGCTCGGCCAACTGCAGCACGGCGTGTGTGAATGTCGCTGATCTGCGGCTCAGCGCTTGCGGCGGGTGGCGTAGGCAACGATCGTGTCGAACTCGTCCTTGGTGAGCGGCATCACCGACAGGCGGTTGCCTTTCGCCAGCAGGCGGCAGTCGGCCAGCTCGGGAATGGTCTTCAGCTCAGCGAGCGACACGAAGGGGAGCTTCCTCACCGGCGCCACCGTCACCCAATCCCAGCGTGGGTCGGCGGGCTTGGATGCAGGGTCGTAGTACTTGCCGTGCGGGTCGAACTGGGTGGGGTCCGGTTCGGCCGTCTTGGCCACCTTGCACACGCCGGCCACGCCCGGCGGCGTCGCGTTCGAGTGGTAGAAGATGGCCTTGTCGCCCACCTTCATCGAGCGCATGAAGTTGCGGGCCTGGTAGTTGCGGACGCCGTCCCACCCCTCGCGCTTGTTGCGCACCAGATGGTCGTAGGAGAAGACGTCGGGTTCGGACTTGAACAACCAGTAGGCGGCCACGGCGAGCGAGGTTAGCGGCCTGCGGATGCGGGCTCAGGCCCAAAGGCGGAGCGCGGTGAACAAGGCCATGCCGACGGCCATCGTCGCCATCATGTTGCGGGTCTTGGCGAACACCAGCGACGCCGCCAGCAGCGCCCACATCTGGCTGTTGTGGACACTGACGTAGGGCTGGTGGTCGCGGGCGAGCACGCCTTGGGCGATGATCGCGGTCAGGGCACAGGCCGGGGCGAAGCGCAAGGCGCGCTCGATGCGGGCGGGAAGCTCGATGCGTGCAGGCAGCATGAAGAAACTGCTACGGGCGGCCACGGTCACCACGGTGAGGCCGACGGTGGCCGCCAACAGGTACGCCAGGCTGCCCATCAGATGACCTCGCCTTCGCCGGCGAGATCGCCGGCGACCTCGGCAACGCCGTGCGGTTGCCCCTGCGGATGCAGCGATTCGGTGAGCACCGCAACGGCAACACCGGCAACTACTGCCAGCAAGAGTCCGAGTCGCATCGGGAAGTGCACCGTGACGACGGCGATCACCGCAGTGGCCGCGACGCCGGCGACCACCGGCAAGCGGTGCACCATCGGGATGAGCACCGCCACCAGCGCGAGGTAGGCGCCGAGCTCGAGCCCCCAGTCGGTGGGTGCCAGGCCGCCGAGGAGGATGCCGAGCGCGCATGACGCCATCCAGGCGACCCAGTTGACGACGGCGCCACCATAGAAGTAGCCCCATTGCTCAGGTGTGCCTCGTTGTGGGTCGTCGGCGAAGCGGCGCGAGAACAGGGCGAAGCCGAGGTCGCCGTTGAGGTAGCCGGCAAGCATCCGTTGCTGCCACGGCAGCATCACGAACGAACTGCGCGATGCGGCCGCGAAGATCACGAACCGCAGGTTCACCAGCAACGCCGTGACCCACACGATGGGCAGCGGTGTGGAAGTGGCCAGCAACGGCAGCACCGCCAACTGGGCCGAGCCGGCGAAGACGGTGAACGTCATCACGAGCGCGACCGGTAGCGACAGACCGGAGTTCACCATCGCAACGCCCGTCACCAGCCCCCACACGGCGATGGCGATACCGAGCGGACCCATCGCGCCCAGGCCTTCACGGAACGCGGCGCGGTCGATCGGGGGTAACAATCCCTTGAACGGGGCGCGGCGGTGCATCCCGACCATCATGCCGTCGGCGCGGCGCCCGTCCGCAGTCCTTTCCTCTGGCCAGGCGCCGAACGTGATTGCGACCTGAACGACATTTTGCCTAACGTTCGAGCAATGTCAGTCAGGTTGCCAGGCAGCGGAACCCGCAAGTTGATGGCCGGCACAAGGGATCCCCGCCGTGGCTCGTGAGCGCGTTCGCCTCGGCAGCAACTATCGCAAGCTGTACGCGGCCACGGCACTGTCGAACATCGGCGACGGCATGGCCGCCATCGCCTACCCGTGGCTGGCGACCGCGATCACCCGCAACCCGATCCTCGTTGCTCTGGTCGCCGCCGCGCAGCGCCTGCCGTGGCTGATCTTCACGCTGCCCGCGGGTGTGATCACCGATCGAGTCGATCGCAAGCGGGCAATGGTGCTGATGGACACGCTGCGCTTCGCGTTCACCTTGCTGATCGCCTTCGCCGTGCTCAGCGAGCAAGGCACGCTGCCAGCACCCGACGCGGTGCGCGACGTCGTGGGTACTCGCACGGGCCTTTATCTGCTGCTGCTG
>JANONE010000104.1:0-5123 GCA_031420675.1 Ilumatobacteraceae bacterium
TGGCCGTGGAAGCGCGAAATCATGTCCTCGTAGGTGACACCGGCGCTGAACAAACCGGTGCCATAGGCGATCGTGCCGCGCCGGCGGAAGAAGCGGGCATCGGTGGCGCCGATCTCCAACTGCGGCAGCAGGGCTGCGCCGGGGTAGGCGACCTGGGCGCGCCGTTCGAGTGCGCGCCACATCGGATTGTCGATCGACGAGGCAGTGGATTGATCGTCGACCAGTCGGCCGATCTGCACACGGTCGGCGAGATTGCCGATGGCCTCACGCAACGCCGCGTCGACCTCGTCGCCGGTCACACCCGGCAGCGTGCGAATGTCCACTTCCAGCTCCACCGTGTCGGGGATGACGTTCGACTTCACGCCGCCACGCACCACGTTGGGAGAGAACGTCGTGTGGCTGCAGGCGTGCAGCATGGTGGCCGTGCCTTGATCGGGCAGCGCCAGCAACGCGTCGTACACCTCGGCGGGGTCGAGCAGCCGACGAGTGAGTTCGGGCTCGAACTCGTACGCCTCGACCGTCGCTCGCCACACGTCGTCGAGCCCGGCTTTCGGGCGATGGGCGCTGAGCCGGCGGACGATCTCGGCGGCGGTGATGATCGCGTTGTCGGCGCCGAACGGCATCGAGCCATGGCCTGGTCGCCCGCTCACACGCAAGCGTCGCCAGGCGATGCCCTTCTCCGCGACCGTGACGGTGATCTTGCGAAAGCCGTCCGACGATGGCATCGCGACACCGGCCAGTTCGGTCAGCAGGTAGTCGCAACCGATCGCATCCCAGTGGTGCTCGACCATCCACTTCGCACCCCACGTGCCGCCGGCCTCCTCGTCGGGCACAGCGAAGTAGATCAGCGTTCCCTTGGGCCGGAAGCCGGAACGCACGAGTTGGCGGAAGGCAACGGCTTGGGTGGCCGTCTGGTACAGCATGTCGAGCGCGCCCCGGCCCCACACCTCGCCGTCGATCAGCTCGCCGCCGAACGGGTCGCGGCTCCAGCCGTCGCGGTTCACCGGCACCACGTCGGTGTGGCCCATCAGGCACACAGTCGGCGCGCTGGGGTCGGTGCCCTCCAGGCGGGCGACGAGCGAGGTGCGGCCTGGCCGTGACTCGTACGTGGAGAGCTCCACACCGGGGCCCTCCAGGTAGGCGCGCAGCAGATCGACGTTGCGGATCTCGCCGCCGGAATCCGGGGTGCCGTCGTTCACGCATTCGGTGCGGATGAGCGCCTGCAGCAGTTCGGTGGATGCGCCGGTCAGGTCGGTGGGCATGTGCCGAACGTAGCCGCTTGCTCAGGCGCCCGATGCGGCCGGAGGCACGGCGTGGTCGGCAAGGGTGTTCAGCGGCCGTTGCGCAAGGCGGCACCGATCACTTCGTGAAATCGCGGCCAGCAGGCCGCGATCCACGCCTGGTCGTCGTCGGCGAAGGCTGCCCGCACCTGGGCTCGAATGGCGGGTCCGTCGGGGCCGGTGGGGTCGCCGTGGCCGTGCAGCCAGGCGTCGGCACGAAGGGACTGAAGCACGGTGATCGGGTCGACGGTGCCGTACTCGATGCAGATCGGCGTGACCATTGCGTGCGCTGGGAGTTGGTCAGCCACGTTCAGCCAGTCGCCGGCGAGTACGGCCGACACGCTGTCACCGGCAAGCATCGACTTCGAGTCGGGCCACAACGCGAGCGCCCGGTCGAACAGCGGATCACCGGGCGCTGCGCTCGCGATCAACTCGCCGTGACCCCACGGACCGAGGCCAGTGTGCAGATCGATGATGACAACTCGTTGCGCCGCGGCCAGTGAGTTGGCGCACCAGTCGCGCAGCCAGCGATGCGACCACACGGGCCCTGCACCGCCGTAGAACACGCCCTTCGGGTGCGAGTACTGACCGCCGCTCACCACCGATTGCACCTTCGGGAAACCCCAATCGGTGACGATGGCCAGCAATGCGTCCATCGTGCGCCGCTGCGCCTCGGCTGTCCATTCGCTCGGCACCACGATGTCCGCCATGCCGTCGTAGTCGGCATTCGCAGGGACTGGCTGCGACCAGTCGATGAAGTTGCGGTTGAGATCGACGTTGTCCTCGTTGACCCGCCGCACCCAGGCCATGCCGTACGGGTTGAGCGCGTGGATGTTGACGACCCGCACCCCGGCCGGCCGCTCACCTGCGTGATGTGTCAGCCAGTGGGTCTGCAACGCCGAGCCGCAGTACCCCTCCACGCCGTGCGTCGCGGAGAACACGAGAACGACGTCGTCGGCGTCGATCGGCCCCAACTCGGCCACATCGATGCCGAGCGGCTCGCCCTCGGGGCCACGCAGTGGATGCTCGAACGTGTCGACGGCCGCGCCGGCTGAGTTGGCCGCGGCCAGGAACGCCGCGCGGGCGGTGGGATAGGTGGCGCTCAGCGCCGCGATCTCGGTCATGCCCCCATCCTCCCGTTTTCCGTCAGCACCGTCGAGTCGCCGCTGTAGCGGATGCCCGACGGAGTGGCGCCCGCGAGGTCACGTCGCCACAACGGTTCGCACGCCGTACTGAGCGAACACCGAATCCTTCGTCACCACCTCGAGATCCTCCGTCATCGCCTGCGCGATGAGCATGCGGTCGAACGGGTCGCTGTGGTGCAGCGGCAGGCCGCCTGCCAGTTCGGCATGTTGAAGGAGATTTCGAGTGGATCGAAACCGCTCTCGACGCACTTGCCCGCGAAGCCGGAAGGCACGGTGAGCTTGCCGAGCGCCCGCTTGATCTCAACTTCCCACGCAGAAGCCGCTGACACCATCACGGTGTTTCGTGGGTCCTGAAGGGCCCGTCGCACGGCAGGTGACAGGACCTCCGGGGAACCGAAGGCCCACAACGCGACATGCGTATCGAGAAGCAGTTGCCTCATGGCCTGACCAGACCCCGAGACTGGATTGGGAATCAGCAGGTCGTCAGACGGGTTGAGGTCGCCGTGATCGACGACCAGCTCGCCCCTTCAGAGAACGACGCGCCGAGCGGCGCACGCGTGGACACAGACGTGGTGGTCTACTGGCGGCCGGGCTGCCCGTTCTGCGCCATGTTGCGCGCAGGACTCCGGTTGAAGGGTGTGGCCTTTCGCGAGGTCAACATCTGGCACGATCCGGATGCGGCGGCGTTCGTCCGATCGGTGGCACGGGGAAACGAGACCGTGCCCACCGTGTCGATCGGTGCGGTCGCTCTGGTCAATCCGTCTGCCCGTGAGGTCGCCGCGCTCGTCGCTGCCGATCGGCCCTGAATCCGTGCCTGGTCAGGCGCGCAGCAGGTCCTTGGCAATGTGGGTGATCTGAATCTCGTCGGTGCCGGCGTAGATCTGCAGCACCTTCGCGTCGCGGGCCAGTTGCTCCACGCGGAACTCGCTCATGTAGCCGTTGCCGCCGAACAGCTGCACGGCCTCCAGTGCTACCTCGGTCGCCGCGCGAGCGGAGTAAAGCTTCATCGCCGAGGCTTCGGCGAGGCTCATCGTGCGGCTGGCCGCGGCCATCTCCATCGTGCGGAACACCAGGTTCTGCACGTTCATGCGGGCCACCTCCATGCGGGCGAGCTTGTCCTGGATGAGCTGGAACTCGCCGATCGGCTTGCCGAACTGCACGCGGTCCTTCGCGTACTGCACGCTCAACTGCAGGCATTCCTCGATGATGCCGAGTGACATCGCCGCCACACCGCTGCGCTCCTGCTGAAACGTGGCCTTTGCCCCGTCGCGGCCGCCGGCGGGCAGGTCCTCGGTCTCCCCGATGAGGCGATCGCGGCCGACGCGTACGTCGTCGACGAACAGCTCGCCGGTGGGCGACGAGTGCATGCCCATCTTGCGCAGCGGCTTCGACTGCACGAAGCCGGGCATGCCACGCTCGAGCACGAAGGACAGCACCTTGCGCTCCGCGGGCGGGTTGCCCTCATCGAGCTTGCAGATGAACACCGTCGTGTCCGCGTACGGTCCGTTGGTGATGAAGGTCTTCGAGCCGTTGAGGATGTAGTCGTCGCCATCGCGGCGCGCCGTGCTCTTCATCGAGCCGAATGCATCGCTCCCCGAGCCGGGTTCGGTGATGGCCCACGCGCCGACCTTGTCCATCGTCAACAGATCCAGGGCCCAGCGCTTCTTCTGGGCGATGGTGCCCTTAGACATGATCGCTGCCGGCGTGAGGCCCATGCTGACGCCCATCGCGGTCACCATGCCGGGGCAGACACGGCACAACTCGATTATCGGGATCAGGCTGAAACCGCCGCCATCACCGCTACGCAACTCTTTCTGCGCCGGCGGTGCTTCGCCTCTGGCGACCGCATCGGCGGCTGCCTCCTCTGCTGCGATCTGCCTGGCGAATCGGTCGCGTGCCATCGCATCCATCCCAAAGGTGGCCAACAGCTTGCGCAGGATGTCGTACGGCGGCAGATCGCCGTGTTCCAGCTCCTCCACCTGGGGGCGGATCTCTTCGTCCACGAACCGCTTGACTGCCTTGCGGATCATCTGGTGCTCGTCGCTCCACTCGAACATTGACACGCCCTCGCCTTCGGTGGTCGACTGTCGACGCCCACGAGCAATCGTAGGGACGCGGGCGTGGGCCGATCCAACCGAGCCCCTGCCGTCGAGCTCGTGCGGGCCGTTTGAGACCGTCGCCGGCGGGGAACACCTGTCAGCGATCAGCCATTCCGCTCGAGTCCGCCGATCGAGCGCAACCGATCGAGGGGTCGAGATGCCAGCGTCAATGTCAGCCCGTCATCTGTCGGGTCATCACCGGAACCCGCTCCGGGGGCTCAGCTACGAGCACCCGGGCGTGGTGAAGGTGGGTCGGATCGGCTGGTTCGCCAAGGGCGTGGTCTATGCCATCGCCGGTTATCTGGCCTTGTCGGTCGCAGCCGACGCTTCCGGCTGGTCCGACACCGCCGCCGGTGACCAAGAGGCCAGCCCGACCGGCGCGATCAAGACGGTCGCCGGCTCGGCCGGTGGCACATTGCTGCTGTGGTTGTTGGCTTTCGGCATGTTGCTCTATGCCGCATGGCGGGTGGTGTCGGCGTTGCTTCCCGGCGGCACCGACGCTGGTGCCATGGCGCATCGCATCGGCTATGTCGTCAGCGCGATCATCTATTCCACGTTCGCTCTGAGCGCGATTGCGCTGGCGCGAGATTCGCCGGCGG
>JANONE010000105.1:0-1569 GCA_031420675.1 Ilumatobacteraceae bacterium
CGTTCCAGATCCCCGGGCTGATCATCATCCCGTTCGTGTTCTATTACGCCGCGACCAACAGCCTCGAGATGACCAAATGGGGCATGTTCGCGGCGGGTGTCTTCACCGTGGGCCAATTGAGTTTCTGGGGCAACTACCTGCCGCGCGTGTATCCGACGCACCTGCGGGGCACCGGCGAAGGGTTTGCCGCCAACATCGGCGGCCGCATGATCGGAACCAGCTTTGCCTTCGTGACGACACAGCTCGTCAACGTGGTGCCCGGCGCCACGCCTTCAGCCCGCTTGGCGTTCGCGGCGGCCATCGTCGTCACCTTCGTCTACACGGCCGGGCTCATCACCAGCTTCTTCCTGCCGGAACCCAAGGGCGAGGATCTGCCCGAATGAAGCCCACCCTTCTCGTCATCACCCTTCTCGGGTTGATCACTGTTGTGCGCGCGGAGCAATGGCCGCAGTTCCGCGGGCCGGGCGCGATGGGCGTCGCTGACTCGCCGAGCCTCCCCGACACCTGGAGCACGACCAAGAACGTCAAGTGGAAGACCACCATTCCCGGCCACGGCTGGTCATCACCGGTGGTGTGGGGTGATCGCATCTTCGTGACGTCGGTGGTGCCCGCCACTGAAACCGAGGCACCCGTGAAGGGCCTCTACTTCGGCGGCGAGCGGCCCGCGCCCAAGGTGGAACACCGCTGGATGGTCTACGCCGTCGACCGGACCACCGGCAAAATCGCGTGGGAGCGAGAAGCGCATCGTGGGCTTCCGGTGTCCCGTCACGTCAAGAACACGTATGCATCGGAGACCGCGGTCACCGATGGCGAGCGCGTGTATGTGTCGTTCGGAAACGCCGGCCTGTTCGCCTACGACTTCTCGGGCCAGCTCGCGTGGTCGCAGCGCGTGACCCCCATGCCAACTCGCAACGGCTGGGGCACCGCTGCCTCTCCGGTCCTGCACAAGGGCCGGCTCTACGTGGTGAACGACAACGACCAACAGTCGTACATCACCGCCCTCGACGCGAGGACCGGGAAGGCGGTGTGGCGTGTCGACCGCAAGGAAGGCAGCAACTGGGCGACCCCCTACGTCTGGGAACATGCCGGCCGCACCGAGATCATCACGTCGGCCACGGGCGCTGTTCGTTCGTACGATCTCGAGGGCAGGCAGTTGTGGCAGCTCGGGCCGATGTCGAGCATCGCGATCCCCACGCCGTTCTCGAAATTCGGGCTGCTCTACGTGACGTCCGGCTACGTCGGCGATGCGGTGCGTCCGGTCTACGCCATCAAACCCGGGGCCTCGGGCGATATCTCACTCAACAAGGGCGAGACCAGCAACGCCTCGATCGCGTGGTCGCTGCCACAGGGCGGTCCTTACAACCCGTCGCCGCTCATCTACGGCGACTACTACTACACACTGTTCGATCGCGGGTTCTTCACCTGCCACGATGCGAAGACCGGCAAGGAGATCTACACGAAGGTGCGCCTGGATCCCACGGCCAGCGGCTTCACCTCGTCACCGTGGGCGTACAACGGCAAACTGTTCGCGATGAGCGAAGACGGCACCACCTACGTGATCCAGGCGGG
>JANONE010000106.1:0-3137 GCA_031420675.1 Ilumatobacteraceae bacterium
GATGCCAAGCAGCTTTTCCCGCAGGGCTGGACCACCGTCAAGCCCTACCTACGCGTGCTGCCCCAACCCAACAAATGAGTTCCGGTGTGACCAAGTTCAACTAGCGCTTCCAGGGCGGGCGGTTCTCCGCGCGCAGCACGAACCGCAAGCCGCTCCAGGTGTCGTCGATCGCGCACACCTTGTTGTCCACCCAACCGGTCTTCAACAGGGTGGCGCGCAAGGCGTCTTCCACGATGTCGGTCGCCACGCCGCTGGCCTTCTTCGGCCACGCCACCCAAATGCCACCCGCTGGTTGCGCGGCCTCGGTGAGCGTGGGCCACTCGTCGCGCAGTTTCACCCGCTCGGTGAAGAACGCGACGATGACATCGATGGGCGGCATCAGGTTGCGTTGCCACACGGCATTGCCATAGTCGCCCAGCGTGGCCTTGAACCCGGGCGGAGCGTGCAACACGGTGAAGACGACGTCGTCGACGATGCCCAGTTTCTTGGGCAACGGGGTGCCCGAATAGCCGGCGCTCATTTCAGCCTGCGGTTGCACATCACTCGGTCGACCTCGATCTGGATCACGACCCGATCGTCGCGTTCCTTGGGCTGACGGTAGCGCCGTGCATAGGCAGCCACAGCGCTTGCCACCGACGACGCGTCGTCGAGCACTCGCGCCGATCCCTCGAAGGTGACCCACCGGGCACCGTCGATCTGGGTGACGCAAGCCCTGCCCCCGCCGCGGGCGTTGGCTACCTTGACCGATGGCCCGGCCGTGATCACGCGCACGACTCCGTCGGCGTAGGTGAAACCCACCGGCACCGCATGCGGCGAGCCATCGGCGCGCAACGTGACGAGCACGCCCAGGTGCCGGTCGGCGATGAACTCGGCGAGTGCGGGCGAGACCTGCATCAGCCGTCGGCCGCGATCGCGCGCAGGATGCCGAGGCGAGTCGCGCGCCACGCAGGCACCACAGCGGCGATGACACCGGCCGTGAACGCGAGCAACATGATCCACACGATGGAGGTGACTGGGATGGTGTACTTGGTGAGCCCTTTGTCGCGCAGCGCAACGATGATCACGTAGCCGAGCACCAGGCCCATCAAGACGCCCACGAACGCGCCGTACAGCGAAGTGATCACGCTCTCCCAGCGCACTGTTGTGCGCACCTGGGCGCGGGTCATACCCACAGCCCGGAGCAGGCCGGTCTCCCGTCGGCGTTCGTACACGGCGAGCAGCAGCGTGATCACGATGCCGAAGGTGGCGATCATGATCGACAACAGCAGCAAGCCGTAGATGAACGCCAGGCTGCGATCCACGATGTCGGCGCGGCTGTCGATGAACTCGGACTTGTCCTGCAGCGCGCCGATGCCGTACGCATCCACCACCTTGCCGACCGCCGGACGGAAGTCGCTGTCGGAGACACCGGGCGCGCGCGTGAGCGAGACGACGCCGGCCGGAGTGACGATGCTGGTGTTCGAGAACGTGTCGCGGTGATAGGTGCGGGCAGGGATGAAGTCGGTGCTCTCGTAGATGCCCTGCACCTCCAGCGAAAGATCTGCACCGTCGACGCGCAGCACCACCGCGCCACCCAGGCCGATCCCACGATCCTTCGCCTCGCCCTCGCTGATCAAGATGCCGTCGGGTGTGAGATCGGTCATCGCCCCCCGCACGAACACCAGGTTCACCAACCCCTCCGCCGTCGCGGGGTCGACGACGGCGCCGCTGGCCGCCTTGCCCTCGCCATCGGCGACGCCCAACGCGAAGCCGAGGCCGCTGGCGACACCCACTTCCGGCACCTCGTTCAGTTGGTCGACGAACTCTTGACCGAAGCTGACAGAACCGCCGTTGGTGGAGTTGACCACGTAGTCGCCGATGAAGGTGTTGCCGACGGTGTCGCGGATCTGCTCTTTGATCGAGGCAGCGAACACAGAGGCACCCGTGACCAGCGCCACACCGATGAGCACCGGCGCTGCCGTGCGCGCGGTGCGCCGCGGGTTGCGCTGCACGTTGCCGCGGGCCATCGTGCCGGTGACGCCCCGCGCTCGTTGCACCGGTGCGCCGATGAAACGTGCGATCGGTTTGGCCAACACCGGGCCCAGCAGCAGCACGGCTGCGAACAGCCCTGTAACACCGGCTGCGAGCAGGATGGCATCGCCGCCCATCATCACGTGGACGATCGAAGCGACCCCCACGACCGCGCTGATGACGGCCAAGCCAACCCGGCGACGGACAGAACCGACCTTCTCGAGGACGGCATCGCTCATCGCCGCGACCGGCGGTACACGACCGGCGCCGATGGCCGGTCCGAGCGCGGCGAGCATGCTGGCAAAGGTGCCCGCAAGCAGCGTGATGATCACCGTGCGCTGCTCGATGGCGAGCCCGCGGGCAGGGATGACGTAGTCGAACGAGTTCAGCAGGCTCTTGATGCCCGAGGCCAGGCCGACACCACCGAGCAAACCGACGAGCGACCCGAACAGGCCGATGACCAACGATTCGATCAGCATCGTCCAGGTGATCTGCCGGCGGCTGGCGCCGAGAGCGCGCAGCAGCGCATTCTCGCGCTGGCGCTGCGCGGCAGTGATGGAGAAGACGTTGTAGATCACGAACATGCCCACGCCGAGGGCGATGAACGAGAAGATCGAGAGGAAGATGGTGAGGAAGCCGAGGGCCTTCTCGATCTCGGTCTGCGTCTGGGCGGTGATCTCTTGCGAGGTGAGCGCCTCGGCGACCTCTGGGTCGAGAGTGCTGCGCAGTCGTTGCACCAACTCCTCGCCGGTCACCGAACCGTCGCCCAAAACAAGTACGGCATCGACGAAACCCGGCTTGGCGATGAAGTCCTCCGCCGTCTTCGCGTCGAACAGTGCCCACGTCGCGTTGCCGGGCGAGATGATGTCGTCGTACTCGACGATGCCGACGAGCGTGAAGGTGCGCGAGCCGTTGTTGGCATTCACCTTCACTTCCTCGCCGAGCACGAACCCGCCGTCTTGGGCAGTGAGCGTGTCGAGCACCACGTCGGTGTTGCCGTTCGGCAGGCGGCCTTCCTTCAGCTTCCACACCGACAGCGCTCCCTCGTAGATGGCGGCGCCGAAGGTGGGCGCTGTCGGCCGCTCGATCGGCTCGCCATCCTTGGCGATCACCACCGCTTCTCCCTG
>JANONE010000107.1:0-3678 GCA_031420675.1 Ilumatobacteraceae bacterium
AAGGCCGAGAGCTACATCGCAATCCTGCTCGGTGGTGTCGTCTACGTCGCCCTCGGCGCCGTGCTCGCCAAGTTCGGGTACCAGCGCAAGACGTTGAAACAGATCAGGGCACAGGCCGCCGCCGCGCCGCCGAGGCAGGTCGGGCGCACGCCCGTGCCGTCCGGACGGCCCAGGCCGGCGCCCACCAGCCGCACGTCCAACACGAAACGCAAGCCGCAACCGAGGCGTCGCAAGTCGTGAGCACCGCACCCCGGTGTGTGATCGCGATCGATGCCGGCACGACCGGCGTTCGCAGCCGCGCGATTTTCCCCGGCGGTGGCGACCCGATCATCGCTGCCTACCGCGAGTTCACGCAGCACTACCCCGAGCCCGGCTGGGTCGAGCACGACGCGGTCGAAATCTGGGAAGCGGTCAGAGCCACGCTTGCCGACGTGATCGGCCGCGTCGGCGAAGGCAACGTCGCCGCCATCGGCATCACCAATCAGCGCGAGACCGTGCTGGCCTGGAACCGTCGCACGGGCGAGCCCTATGGCACCGCCATCGTGTGGCAGGACCGCCGTACCGCCGGCCGCTGCGACCAGTTGGTGGCGGACGGCAAGCTCCCGCTGGTGCGAGAGACCACTGGTCTGGTACTGGATCCGTACTTCTCCGGATCGAAGATGGAATGGCTGCTGGCCAATCGCGCGATCCCCGTCGATGACGAGCTCGCGTTCGGCACGATCGACAGCTGGCTGGTGTGGAACCTCACCGGCGGCACTGTTCACGCGACGGATCCCAGCAACGCCAGCCGCACGATGCTGTTCGACATTCGCGCGCTGCAGTGGAGCGACGAGATGTGCGAGATGTTCGGCGTGCCACAGCACGCGTTGCCGACGGTGATGGCCTCCAGCGGCCGCTTCGGCGTCACCTCCGATCGGTGTGGCGCGCCCAGTGGCATTCCCATTTCGGGCATCGCCGGCGACCAGCAGGCCGCCCTCTTCGGCCAGGCGTGCGTGCGCCCGGGCATGGCCAAGAACACCTACGGCACCGGCAGCTTCATCCTGCTCAACGTGGGGCCCACCTGCCCGCCACCGGCGGAGGGCGTGCTCACCACTGTGGCCTGGACACTCGCCGACGGCACGGTGGCCTATGCGGTGGAAGGCGCGATCTTCGCCACCGGCGCGGCCGTCCAATGGTTGCGCGATGGCCTCGCGATCATCTCCTCCGCCGCCGAGATCGGCCCGCTCGCCCAATCGGTCGACGACAACGGCGGTGTGTACGTGGTGCCCGCGTTCGCCGGGCTCGGCAGCCCGTGGTGGGACCCCTACGCACGCGGCACCATCGTCGGGATCACCCGCGGCACCTCTCGCGCCCACATCGCCCGCGCGGTGGTCGAAGCAATGGCGTACCAGACCCGCGACGCCGTCGATGCGATGACGGCAGCTGCCGGTGTGGAGATCGAGGACCTGCGCGTCGACGGCGGCGCGTCGGTGATGGACGCGATGTTGCAGATGCAGGCAGATCAATTGGGCGTGACGGTCCGCCGCTCGGCCGACCAGGAGACCACCGCCCTCGGCGCGGCCTACCTCGCCGGGTTGGCCGAAGGGGTCTGGCCCTCGCTGGAGGCGATCGGCGCCGAGTGGGCCGTCGATGCCGTCTTCGAACCGAACCCCGACCGCCTGCTGGCCGACCTCGGCCACAGTGCCTGGCAGCGCGCGGTCGAACGCTCACGAGACTGGATCAAACACTGAACGATCAACCTCTCCCCCATGTCAGCGCGGCCGAGATGCACGGCCCGCCGGTGTCGGCCTCGGCGGAAGCGGTGCTCTCCCACATCCGACCCCACTGCGACCTGATCGTGCCCCTGGCCAACGGCGAGCCGACGATGCTGCTCGACGCCATCGAGGCCGCCGCCGGGCGCGGCGAGATCGACGGCGTGACCGTGCATCAGATGCACGCCCTCAACGATCGGCCCTACCTTCACGGCGTGTACGGCAACCGATTGCGGCACGTGTCGTACTTCCTCTCGCACATCACCCGTCCCTGCTACCTGGCAGGCACCGTCGATCTGGTGCCGAACCATTTCAGCGAAGTGTTCAGCCACATGCAGAGACGTACCAATGATCCGCTGGTGATCGCCGCGGCCGCGCCGCCCGACCGCCACGGCTACTTCAGTCTCGGTGTCAGTGCCGACTACACCAGCAGCTTCATCGGGCGCGCACGGTTCTTCCTGGAAGTGAACCCGCAGATGCCGCGCACGTTCGGCCGCAACCAGATCCACGTCAGCCAGATCGTCGGTTGGGTGGCGAACGACCATCCGCTCACCGAGGTGCCGCCGCCCGGCATGGATGACGACGACCGCACCATCGCCGGCTTCGTCGCCGATCGCATTGCCGACGGCGCATGCCTGCAAATCGGCATCGGCGCGATCCCGAACGCGATCATGACTGCGCTGGCCCAACATCGCGACCTCGGGGTGCACACCGAGTTGATCAGCGACGGCCTCGTCGACCTCGTCGAACGCGGTGTGGTGAACGGTATTCGCAAGCTGCACAACCGCACCAAGGTGGTCGGCACGTTCGCGCTCGGCACCCAGCGGCTGTACGACTTCCTACACGAGAACACGGCCATCGAGCTGTGGAGCGCCCGCTACGTGAACGACCCGCGTCTGCTCAGCCGCGAGCGCAACTTCGTGTCCATCAACGCGACGCTGTCGGTCGACTTCCTCGGCCAATGCGCATCCGAGACGTTGGGCGGCCGCTACTACTCGTCGTCGGGCGGCCAGGTCGACTTCGCCCGCGGGGCGATGTACTCCGAGGGCGGCCAAGGCTTCATCGTGCTGCATTCCACCGCCGCGCACGGCACCGTCAGCCGCATCGTGCCCCAGTTGGGCGCCGGAGAAGTGGTCACCAACTCGAAGAACACTGTCGACAAGGTGGTCACCGAGTACGGCGTCGCCGAGTTGCGCTCGAAGACGGTACGCGAGCGCACCCACGCTCTGATCGCGATTTCGCACCCGGACCACCGCGACCGCCTGCTGGCGGAAGCTGAGCGGCTCGGTTACGTGTAGCAGCGCCGAGACGCCGCGCCGGGCTCAGGCCGCGTGGCGCTTGCGGTAGTGGCCGAGGAAGCGTTCGATGCGCATGAGTGCTTCACCCAGGTCGTCGGAGTTGGGCAGGAACACGAGACGGAAGTGATCGGGCGTCGGCCAGTTGAAGCCGGTGCCTTGCACGATCAGCAGCTTCTCCTCCGCCAGCAGCTCGTAGGCGAACTGCTGATCGTCCTCGATCGGGTACATCTTCGGGTCGAGCCTGGGAAACATGTACAGCGCGGCCTTCGGCTTCACGCACGTGACACCGGGGATCTGGGTGAGCATGTCGTAGGCGATGTCGCGCTGACGGCACAGGCGGCCGGTGGGCGCCACCAGGTCGGCGATGCTCTGGTAGCCACCCAGCGCCGTCTGCACCGCCAGCTGCCCTGGCGTGTTGGCGCACAGGCGCAGGCTGGCCAGCATGTTCAGGCCCTCGATGTAGTCGCGCGCATGCCGCTTCTCGCCCGAGACCACCATCCAGCCGGCACGGTAGCCGCAGGCACGGTAGTTCTTGGACAGGCCGTTGAAGGTGATGAACAGCACGTCCTCGGCCAGGCTGGCCATGCTGGTGTGGGTGTTGCCGTCGTAGAGCGTCTTGTCGTAGATCT
>JANONE010000108.1:0-4590 GCA_031420675.1 Ilumatobacteraceae bacterium
TTCGCAAACTTCGGCGACAGCTTCCAGCTGCCGGTGGTGGTGCAGAACCAGAGCGACACGCCGCTGGACGTCGACGTCGTGCTGGAAGCCTCCAATCTCACCCTCGCGCAGGGCACATCCGGAACAACCGCCGGCAAGCACGTGACGGTGCCGGCCCACGACCGTGTGGAGGTGCGCTTCCCCGTGACCACGGATTCGGCGGGCATGGCGGCCTTCCGCGTCACCGTGGTCAGCGGCGAACTGGCCGACTCGGCGGTGGTCGAGTTGCCGGTCCACACCCCCGCCACCGCCGAGGCGTTCGCCACCTATGGCGTTGTCGACGCGAACGGTGCGATCGACCAGCCGTTCCTCGCCCCCACCGACGTCATCGCCGAGTTCGGCGGGCTGGAGGTGTCCACCTCCAGCACCTCGCTGCAGGCGCTCACCGACGCGGTGCTGTACCTGATCGACTACGACTATCAGACCAGCGATGCGCACGCGTCGCGCATCATTGCCATTGCGTCCCTTGTCGACGTGCTGGATGCGTTCGACGTGGAAGGCATGCCCACGCCGGCCGCGATCGACCAGGCCGTGAAGGACGACATCGCCGGATTGGCAGCGATGCAGAACGACGACGGTGGGTTCCCGTACTGGAAGAAGTACGACCCCGTCGATCCGTTCACCACCGTCCAGGCAACGCAGGCGTTGCTGCTCGCTCGCAACAACGGCTACTCGGTGCCGCAGAACACTCTCGACATGGCCCTCGCCTACATCGCCGACATCGAGTCGCACATCCCCGACGGTTATGGCGAGCAGATGCGCGACTCGTTGGGCGCCTACGCCCTGTGGGTGCGTGCGTTGGCCGGCCAGCGCGACTCGACGAAGGCGAAGGATCTGTATCAGCGGCGTCGCGACTCATTGTCGGTCGACGCGCTGGCGTGGCTCTGGTCGTCGATCGACGACGAAGCGATCAGCACGGGGATCGAACGAACCCTGAACAACCGGGCAGTGGAGACCGCGGGGGCGGCCAACTTCACCACTGAGTACGGCGACGGCGCCTATTTGATCATGCAGAGCGATCGGCGTAGCGACGGCATCGTGCTGGACGCGCTGATCGCCAACGCGCCCGACAGCGACCTGATCCCGAAGGTGGTGACCGGCCTGTTGGCCAACCGGGTGAAGGGACGGTGGGACAACGTGCAGGAGAACTCGTTCATCCTGCTCGCGCTGAAGTCGTACTTCGACGCCTACGAGACGCAGACGCCCGATTTCATCGCCAGGGTGTGGCTCGGAGATCGGTTCGCCGGGGATCACACGTTCCAGGGTCGCGAGACCGATCGGGTCAGCATCACGATCCCGACCAGTGACCTGATCGATGCCGGCGACACCGATCTGGTGCTGGCCAAGGAAGGCACCGGCCGTCTTTACTACCGCATCGGCCTTCGCTACGCGCCGGCGGATCTGCAGCTCGATGCGCTCGACCGCGGCTTCGTGGTCGACCGGGTGTACGAGGCCGTCGACGACCCGGCAGATGTCAGTCGCGACGCCGATGGCACCTGGCACGTCAAGGCCGGGGCGCGGGTGCGGGTGACGCTGACGATGGTGGCTGAGAGCCAACGCACCCACGTGGCCCTGATCGATCCGTTGCCGGCCGGCCTGGAGAGCCTTAACCCGGACCTGGCAGTGACGCAGTCGGTGCCGCCGCCGGCCGTTGACGTTGCCGTTGACGGTGACGGACCTGGGGGCGACAGACGAACGTCACCATCACCCATGCCGCCGTGGTGGGCCCGCTGGTACGAGCACGAGCAGCTGCGCGACGACCGCACCGAGGCGTTCACCACGCTCCTGCCCGCCGGCACCTACACCTACTCGTACGTGGCGCGAGCGACAACTCCTGGTTCGTTCGTGGTACCGCCCACGCGCGCGGAGGAGATGTACGCCCCGGAGACCTTCGGCCGCACCGCCACCGACAGGATGATCGTCGAGTAACCGCCGAGTACGGTGGCGGTGTGAACTGGGACCAACTGGTGCAGGGGGTGGAGCTGCCGTTCCACCCCGATCTGAAGGTGCCGGCACTGAGTGAGGTGCGGCTTCCCGTGCCGCTGTCCGAACCGGTCGCCGACGTGGAGGCCACCGCCCACGCCGGCGTCGTCGCCCGTCTCGCAGGCAGCGTCACCCCCGGCATGACGGTGGCGGTCGGCGGTGGCAGCCGCGGGCTCACCGATCGCGTGGCGTTGCTGCGCGGCACCATCAGTGGTTTGCGCGCCCTGGGCGCGGCACCGTTCGTGGTGCCGGCGATGGGCAGCCACGGTGGTGCAAAGGCCGAGGGCCAGCGCAAGATGCTGGAGAGCCTTGGTATGACGGAGGAGGCCCTGGGTGCCGAGATCCGCGCCACGATGGAAACCGTCGAAGTCGCACGCACCGACGACGGTATGCCGCTGTACCTCGATCGCCATGCCGCAGGCGCCGACCGCATCTTCCCGGTCAATCGCATCAAGCCGCACACCTGTTTCAAGGGCCCGATCGAGTCCGGCCTGACGAAGATGGCGGTCGTCGGCTTCGGCAAGCAGCCAGGCGCTGCGCAGATCCACGCGTGCGGCCCGGTGGAGATGCGCAACCGCATCCTCAACGGCATCGCTGCCCTACGCGCGAGTGGTCGGCTGCTTGGCGGAGTCGGCTCCATCGAGTCGGCGAACGGCGACGTCGTGCGAGTGCAAGCCCTCACCTCCGATGAGGTCGGCGGCCAAGCCGAGATCGAGCTCACCGACCACGCACGCACGCTCGTACCTGCGCTGCCGTTCCCGCAGGTGGATGTGCTCATCATCGACAAAGGCGGCAAGGACATCAGCGGCACCACGATGGACCCGAACGTCACCGGTCGCTTCTGGGTGCATGGCCTGGCCGATCTCGCCGAACCCGATGTGAGCACGATCGTGCTGCTCGACCTCACGCCGATCTCCGCTGGAAACGCGTTGGGCATCGGCTTCGCCGACTTCATCCCAGTCTCGGTGGCCCAGCAGATCGACTGGCACAAGACCTACGTCAACTGCTTCACCGCCGGCATCGCCGGGGTGCGCCGCAGCCGCATGCCGATGGTGCTGCCAACGGAGGACGACTGTGTGAAGGCCGCGCTCAGCATGTGCGGGCGAGCCTTCGACCAGCCCAAGCGGGTGGTGCGCATCGAGAGCACGCTGCACACGACGCGCTGCTGGGTCAGCGATGCGTTGCTGGGCGAGCTGCCGACGGGCGCCGAGATCGTGTCGTGACGTTGTCGTGATGTTGTCGTGATGTTGTCGTGACTGCCTCGCTCATCGGCGCGCTATGCGATGTCGTGGGTGCGGCGCACGTGCTCACCGATGCGGATGTGCGGGCGACCTACGAGACCGATTGGTTGCGTCAGTGGCACGGGATCACGCCCGCCGTGGTGCGCCCCGGTTCCGCCGAGGAAGTCGCGGCGGTGCTGCAGGCGTGCGCCGTCGAAGGTGTCGCCGTGGTGCCGCAGGGAGGCAACACGGGCCTGGTCGGCGGCAGCGTGCCCCGTGCTGGTGAGGTCGTGTTGTCGATGCAACGCTTCACGTCGCTCGGCCCGGTCGATACGTTGGCCATGCAGGTCACCGTTGGCGCCGGCGTGACCATCGAACGGCTGCAGCAGCACGCTCGGTCGGCCGGCCTCGACTTCGCGGTCGACTGGGGTGCGCGGGCGACCGCCACCGTCGGCGGAGCCGTCAACACGAACGCGGGCGGGTCACGGGTGGTGCGTTTCGGCACGATGCGCGCGCAGGTGATGGGGTTGCAGGCCGTGTTCGCTGACGGGTCGATCGTCACCCAGTTGGAGGGTTTGGCGAAGGAGGCCGCGGGCCCACACCTGCCCAGCATGTTGGTGGGCAGCGAAGGGACGCTGGCGGTGGTGACGGCCGCCCGCTTGCGACTGGTGCCGTGGTTCCGCGAGACGGCGGCGGCGCTGATCGCGTGCGACTCGCTGATGGATGCAGTGTCGTTGTTGCCCCGGCTGCGGCAGTTGCCAAACCTCGATGCGGTCGAGTTGCTGATGCCCGAGGCAATGGCAATCGCCTGCAGGTTCCTGGCCGTCAAGCCGCCGATCGACCCGGCGTCCGCCGGAGCATTCGTGATGGTGGACTGCGCGGCGCATCACGACCCCACCGACGACCTTGCCGAGTTGCTCGCACACGAGCGGGGGGTGCTGGCCGTCGGCGCGCAGCGGGAGGTGTTGTACCGGATCCGCGACCACGTGACGATCGCGATCGGTGCTCAGGGGGTGCCGCTGAAGCTGGATGTCGCAGTGCCGGTGCAGAACCTCGACCGCCTGTTGCGCCGGACGCGCATGGCACTGCCGAACGGTTGCGAGCTGGTGGTCTTCGGGCACCTTGCGGAGGGGAACCTGCACGTGAACATCCTCGGCGCCGGCGATGCTGCTCCTGACGTCCGCGAGCGGATCCTGTCGGCTGCGATCGAGCTCGGTGGCACGATCAGTGCCGAGCACGGCATCGGCGTCGCCAAGGCCGACTGGTTGGAGCGCCTGAAGGGCCCCGCCGCCTACGCCGCGCTGCGCGCGATCAAGCACGCTCTCGATCCCACCGACCTCCTCAACCC
>JANONE010000109.1:0-3146 GCA_031420675.1 Ilumatobacteraceae bacterium
GGGGAAGATCGCCGGCGCTCGCAGCGGTGGCCACCAACGCAAGTGGCAGCCACGCCGGTCGGTCGGGGTTGTCGGGGTTGTCGGGGTTGCGGATGACAGCCCAACGGTCGTCGGTGACGCCGATCAGCCACACCTCGTCGCCGGCATGCACTTGACCGACGGAGCGGCTGCCGTCGGCCGGGCAGTCGTACAGATCGACGGCCGCCAGGGCAGTGCCCGGCGTGGCGTCGCCACCGAACTGACGGGCCCCGAGCCATCCGGCGCCGGCGGCGACGAACGAGACGACGACCAGTGCGACGCGCGCTCCCAGCCCGCTCATGTGGCCACTGCTTCCGACTGCACCTGCTCAGTGAAGCATCTGGAGACACATCGACGCATGCATGCGCGCCGCCATCGCTGGGCGCCACCCCGTGTGATCTTCACTCGACTTCAGAGTGTCCAATTCGACGGAGCTTCGACGCTGGCACGAAATGTTGCGCCAGGTGCGATAACTGGTGCCAGCGATGAGGGTCTGGCGGCTGTGAGCCCGCCCTCGAACGGTCGGCGGTCAAAACTTGTTTGGGTCCAAACTACAGTGGCCGCCATGACGCACATGCACGGCTTCATCTTTCCCCGCACCGAGCTGGGTGGGGCCTCGATCCTGCCGCACATGCCGTGGCACTACAGCGGCGACCTGCTGACCGTGGAGTACCGAACCGACCCGTCGCGCGTCGCCGAGCTGCTGCCCGAGCCGCTGACGCTGGTACCCGACGACCACGACCCGGGCGCGGTGGCGATGATCTTCGCCGATTGGCAGAGCTGCGGCGACGACCGCAGCGAGCTCGACGACCCCATCCGCGCGCAGTACAAGGAAGCGTTCGTGGTCGTGCGCTGCATGTACCGCGACACCATCTACAGCCGCTGCGTGTACATCTGGGTCGACAAGGACTTCGCCCTCGTTCGCGGCCACTTCCAGGGTTACCCGAAGAAGCTGGGCAGCATCTGGCAGACCCGCCCGGTCACGCTCGGCAAGGGCGGGCCGCGGGTGGCGCCCGGCGGCCGTTTCTCCGGCACGGTCGGTTACCACGACCGCCGCATCGTCAATGCCCATGTCACCCTGCGCGCGGAGAACGCCGGCAACGGCTTCGTCAACGGTCACCCGATGATCCACTCGCGCTACATGCCGCGCATCGAGGGGGACGGCACCGACAGCTACAGCGAACTGGTCACGATGAGCGGCCGCGACGTGGAGCTGAGCCAGGCCTGGAAGGGCGACGCCGAGCTGGAGCTGCTGCCCAGTCCGGTGGAGGAAGTGGCCCGCCTGGAGGTGCGCGAGATAATCGGTGGCTATTGGCGAAGCGTGGCCACCACCTTTGCGGGCGGAACGACAATCGCCGGCGGAACGACACTTGCGGGCGGAACGACACTGTGACCACTGGCCCGAATCCCGACATGAATCTTGGTCGCGACGATGTCGACATCGTCGACCCCGATGCCTACATCATCGGTTTCCCGCACGCGACCTTCAAGCGGCTGCGCGACACCGACCCCGTCAGCTGGTGCGCGGAACACGACGGCGGCAAGGGCTTCTGGGCCGTCACCCGTTACGACGATCTGCTGCACGTCAGCCGCAACTTCGAGGTCTTCTCCAGCGCCGAGGGCATCACCTTGGAGGAGATGGATCAGGACGACTTCGCGGCTCGTCGCAACATGCTGGAATACGATCCGCCGGAACATACCCGCTACCGCCGGATGGTCAGCAAGCCGTTCAGTCGCCGCGAGGTGTACGCCTACGAGAACGCCATCCGTCTGCTGGCCCGTGCGGTCGTGGAGGAAGCCCGCGCCTACGGTGAGCGCTTCGACTACGTCGAAAAGATCGCGCGCCAACTGCCGATGCGCATGCTCGGTCGCCTCCTGGGCGTGCCCGACGAGGATGGCGAGTGGTTGGTGAAACGCGGCGACGCGCTGGTGGGCAACTTCGATCCCGACATGACCGAGTTCCCGGTGGGCCTCACCGACACCGACGAGTTCCGGCACATCCCCTTTCGCTCACCCGCCGCGCTGGAGTTGTATCGCTACGCGGAGCGCGCTGCCGCCCAACGGCGCGAACACCCCACCGACGATGTGCTCTCCAAGCTGCTCTCGCCCACCATCGATGGCGAGTGCCTGACCGAGTTGGAATTCAAGAACTTCTTCGTGCTGATGGTCGGCGCCGGCAACGACACCTCGCGTTACACGATGGCCGCCGGCATCAAGGCGCTGATCGAGAACCCGACGCAGATGGCCGAGCTGCGCCAGTCGGTCATCGCCGGCGAGACCGATCTGATGGACAGCGCGGTGGAGGAGATCCTGCGGTGGGGCACGGTGACGATGCAGTTCCGTCGTACCGCTACGCAGGACACGGAGCTGCAGGGCAAGCAGATCGCGAAGGGCGACAAGGTGGTCATCTGGTTCGCCTCGGCGAACTTCGACGAGCGTCAGTTCCCGGAGCCCTTCACCTTCGACATCCACCGCACCCCCAACGAACACGTTGCGTTCGGCCGCATGAGCCCGCACCTGTGCCTCGGCGCGCAGCTGGCCCGCATGGAGATCAAGGTGCTCTTCGAGGAGCTGCTCCCCAGGCTGAACAGCATCGAGCTCGACGGACCCACCGAGCGCTTGCGCAGCAACTTCATCTGCGGCGTCAAGCGTATGCCTGTGCATGCCACCTGGTCATGAGTCGGCGATGACGCGCCCGCCGCTCATCGGGCTCTCCGGCCGCCGGTGGCCGGCGGAGTCGATCCCGTTGTTCGACTACGCCGCGCTGCACGGCGAGGAGGTCGACGTGCACCTCAGCGAGTATCCGAAGGTGTTGGAGAAGGCGGGAGCGCTGCCGGTGCAACTGACCCGCAACACCGACCCGGCGCAGATCGTGCAGCGTCTCGACGGCCTGGTGATGACCGGCGGTGCCGACCCCGACCCCGGGCTCTACGGCGAGGAGCCGCACCCAGAACTGGGCAAGGTGGAGCGCGGTCGCGACGACTGGGAGCTGGCGCTCATCCGTGCCGCACTCGATGCCCGCATTCCCATGCTGTGCGTGTGCCGTGGGGCGCAACTGCTCAACATCGCGCTGGGCGGCACGCTCGTGCAACACCTCGAGGAAGCGAGCACCCATGCGTTGTGGGACG
>JANONE010000110.1:0-6661 GCA_031420675.1 Ilumatobacteraceae bacterium
CACGGACCCGCAGCGCCGAGCGTTGCCGGACACCGCGATCGACATGAGCGAGCATCCCGCCGCGCTCACCGGGCGAGCGACGCCTGGCCTCACGTCCGCGTGGCACCGGGCTGACCGTTGTCGGGTCGCGCATCGACCGGAACGTGAACAACCCAGACACCGCAGCGTTGCTGGGTCTGAATCGTCTCGCTGTCCGGGACGACTTCCGTGCCGGAGACTGGCATGGAACTCATCAGTCCCCGAAGCCGTCGCCCGACCCGTCACTACCAAAGCCCGCTGGCGGCCGCGCGGGCCACCATCTGCAAACTACGCGGGAGCCGTTCGCCCTACCTCGCCGCAGCGGCTACGGTGAGCGCACTTCACCTGGGGGAGGGGACCGGTCAGCGTGACGTTGCTCGACGTAGAAGACGTAACGGTGCGCTTCGGGGGCATCGTGGCGCTCGATGGACTGTCGTTCACCATCGAGGAAGGCCACATCTGCGGCCTCATCGGGCCGAACGGAGCCGGTAAGACCACGATGTTCAACGTGGTCAGCCGCATCTACCAGCCCACGATGGGCTCCGTGAAGTTTCGCGGTCGAGAGCTGCTGGAGGTACCGGCGCATGGCATCGCCAAGCTCGGCATCGCCCGCACCTTCCAGAACCTGGCGCTTTTCCCCAGCATGAGCCTGCTGGAGAATGTGATGGTCGGCGCTCACTGCCAGGGCCGCATCGGGTTCGCGCAGGCGATCGCACGCGCCGGGGTGGCGGCCGACAATCGCCGCACCCGCGACGATGCCGGCGATCTGCTGCACCAACTCGGGCTCGGTCACCTCGCTTTCATGGCTGCCGCCGGTCTGCCCTTCGGCACCTTGAAGCGGCTCGAGATCGCCCGCGCCCTCGCCGCCCGCCCCACCTTCTTGCTGATGGACGAGCCCGCCGCCGGTCTCACTCACGGCGAGGTCGAAGAACTGGGCCACACCATCCGAACCATCCGCGACCAGTTCGATCTCACGGTGCTGCTGGTGGAACACCACATGTCGATGGTGATGAGCATCAGTGACCGGGTGGTGGCCATGGAGTTCGGTCGCAAGATCGCCGACGGCTCGCCGGCCGAGGTGCAGAACAACGAGAAGGTCATCGAGTCTTACTTGGGGACCACCTCATGAGCCTGCTCCGCGTACAGGGCCTCACCGCCGGTTACGGCCCGGTAACGGTGCTGCACGGCATCGACCTGGAGGTCAACGAAGGTGAGATCGTGGTGATGCTCGGAGCCAACGGCGCCGGCAAGACCACCACCATGCGTGCCATCAGCGGCACCATCGCGCGTCAGGGCACGATCGAGTTCGACGGTCGCAACATCCAGAAGGTCGGCCCAGAGGTGATCGTGCGCGGCGGCATGGCACAGGTGCCGCAGGGGCGCGGCACGTTTCCGGAGTTGACGGTGGAGGACAACCTGCACGCGGGCGCCTACGTGCGCCGCGACGGCAGTGGCAACGTCGCCGCCGACATCCAGAAGTGGTTAGGGGTGTTTCCCCGCCTCGCCGAACGGCGTCATCAACGGGCCGGCAGCCTCAGCGGTGGCGAGCAGCAGATGCTGGCCATCGCCCGTGCACTGATGAGCCGCCCGAAGTTGCTGATGTGCGACGAGCCCAGCCTCGGGCTGGCGCCGTTGATCACCCAAGAACTGTTCCGCATCCTCGAACGGCTCAACCAGGACGATGGTCTGTCAGTGCTCCTCGTCGAGCAGAACGCAAACCTGGCCATGCACATCGCGACGCGCGTGTACCTGCTCGAGACCGGGCGCATCGTCGCAACAGGCACTGGCGCCGAGCTCAGCGCCGACGATGCCATCCGAAAGGCGTATCTGGGGTTCTGATGGAACTGTTCCTGCAACGACTCGTCGACGGCCTCAGCGAGGGCAGTGTGTACGCCCTCATCGCGTTGGGCCTCGTCATCATCTATCGCGGCACCGGCCACCTCAACTTCTCTCAGGGTGAGATGGCATTGTTCTGTGCCTACGCCGTGTACCAGTTCGGCGAGTGGGGCATCCCCATAGGCATCGCCGTCATCTTGGGCATGGGCGTCGGCTTCGTGCTCGGCGCTACCGCCGAGGTCGTGCTGGTGCGACCCATTGCGAAGAAATCCCCCTTCGCGGTGTTCATCGTCACGATCGGTCTCTTCCAGTTGCTCAACTGGCTCGACGGCTCCATATGGGGCGGTCAGCAGTTGCCCAACACCGGGGTCGGCAGTAAACAACTGCAGTTCCCCAGCCTGTTCCCGAACAAGCCGGAAGACTTCGTCACCGTCTTCGGTGCCGACATCAAGATCCAGTCGCTCGGCGTCATCGTGCTGGAGCTGGTGATCTCCGCGCTGCTGTTCCTGGTCTTCAACCACACCAGGCTCGGGCTCGCGATGCGCGCCGTTGCCTCCAACGCCGAGAGCTCGAAGCTGGTCGGCATCCGCACCAGCACGGTGCTGATGGCCAGCTGGGGCATCGCCGCCGCGATCGGCGCACTCGGTGGTGTCGTGTTCGCGGGTATCAACACCAACGTCAACCTCGGCCTGATGTTCACGGTGTTCATCTACGCCTCGGCAGCGGCAACGCTCGGCGGCTTCGACAGCCCGGTCGGCGCAGTGGTCGGTGGCCTGTCCATCGGCGTCATCCAGAACATGGCGGCCGGTTACGTCGAGGAGTGGGTCGGGCAGGAGATGAAAGTGGGTGTCGCGCTGCTGGTCATCGTCGCCGTGCTGCTCGTGAAACCGTCCGGTCTGTTCGGCACCGCCAAGGTGGAACGGGTATGAGGCCGTTGATCATGATCAAGTCGGGCGGCGCAGCCAGCTGGACCATTCGTATCGTCGTCGGCCTTTTGCTCGCGTTGGCGTTGGCATGGATACCGACCCGGGGGAGCGACAGCCTGATCGAAACCTGCACCACCGCCTTCACCTTGATGGCCGCGGCGCTCTCGCTGAACCTGCTGCTCGGTTACGCCGGACAGATTTCCATCGGCCACTCAGCGTTCTTCGGCATCGGTACCTACACGACTGCGATCTTCGTCACGCGTTGGGGGTGGAGCCCCTTCTTCACGCTGCCGGTCGCCTTCGTGGTCTCGTTCGTGGTGGGTGCGCTGGTCTCCTTGCCGGCGTTGCGGATCAAGGGCGTCTACCTCGCGCTGGTCACCCTGGCGCTCGGCCTGGTGTTCCCGCAGTTCATCAAATGGCCCAAGATCGCGTCGTTCACCGGCGGGTCCAAGGGTCTCGACCAGACCGGCTTCAGGTTCACGAAGACGAACCCGACCTACGAGATCTTCGGCTGGAACCCGTGGGGCAACCTGCGTGGGCAGAACGTGAAACCGTTTTACTACTGGGTGGGCCTGATCATCGTCGTGATCGTCTACCTCATCTGCCGCGGCATCGTGAAGAGCCGGGTGGGCCGGTCGCTGGTGGCCATCCGCGACAACAGCACGGCTGCGGCCGTGATGGGCGTCAACCTGGCCCTCTCGAAGGGCATCGTGTTCGGCCTGTCGGCGGCCATGTGCGCGCTGCCGGGCTGCCTCTCGGCAATCCGTACCGGCACCGTCACACCCGACACTCAACTGCTCACCGTCGCGGGCGCGATCACCTTCCTCGTGGTCATGGTGGTGGGCGGCGCCGGCTCACTGTGGGGCCCCATCCTCGGCGCCGTTTTCTATCAGTTCATCATCGAGAAGACCGGCGACTGGGTGGAGCCGGCGAACATTCCAGGGGTGATCCGCCCTCTGTTCAGCTGGTCGGAGACCGCTCCCGGCGGTGGCATTTTCGCTCTCGCGCTCATCTTTCTCATGTTCTTCGCCCCCTTGGGCATCGTCGGCCTCTGGAAGCGACAGTCTGCCCGGCTCTTCCGGGTGGTGCCCAAGGCGGCGGGCACAGCTACGCTCGCCGTCACGACCTCGGCCTCCGCCGAGACCCGATCCACACGATGAACCCCGAGGAACAGAGGAGATGACGATGCGACGCAAGTCTGCACGGCTCATGGCGGCTTTCACCGTCGGTGCGCTGTTGATCGCTGCCTGCAGTGACGACAAGAAAACCGACGCAACTCCGGCGTCCACGACGCCGGACACGGCAGTGGACACCACCACCGGAGACACCACGGCAGATACCACGGGCGACACCGTGGTCGACACCACCGAGCCCACGGCTGCGGGCTGGGCCGTCAATACCGACGATTGCATCGACCCGGCTGCCGCCGAAGCGCCGATCGAAGGAACCATCAAGATCGGTTCCGTCATGCCGCTCACCGGAGATTCGTCGGCCGACGAGGCGTTCGCTCCGGTGAAGGACGGTTGGCTGGCATACATGGCCTACGCCAACGAGACCGGCATCCTGGGCGACCTGAAGATCGAGGCCTCCGTCGAGGACGACCAGTACAGCAAGGACCTCACACCCGGGGCGGTGTCCAATGGTCTCGACGCCGGTGTGCAGGTGTTCTCCGGCATCATCGGTACGCCCAACAACCTCGCCGTGCGCGACACGCTCAACGAGGAGTGCGTCCCGCAGCTCAGCTCGCTCACCGGTTCGCCGGCGTGGGGCGAGGTGGCCGACTACCCGTGGACCACGGGCCAACTGGTGCCGTACGGCACCGAGTCCAAGATCTACGCCACGCAGATCGCTGAGCAGTTTCCCGAGGGCGCCACGGTCGCATTGTTCTACTTGAACAGCGAGTTCGGTCAGGTTTACGCCGACGCCTTCAAGGAACTGGCTGCGGAGTACGGCCTGGAGATCGTCGATGAGCAGACCATCGAGGCAGGCGACAACGCCCCGCCCACGGGGCAGATCACGAGCATCGCCGACAAGGCTCCTGACGTGATCATGGCCGTGCCGCTGGGTGTCGGTTGCGTGACCTTCCTGGGCGAGCTCGCCTCGAAGAAGGCGCAGACACCCGGCTGGACTCCTGCAACGTTCATCACCAACACGTGCGCCAGCAGCCTGATTCTCGCCGCTGCCGGTGCGGCTGCCGACGGCATCTACACCTCCGGCAGCCTGCTCGACGTCGCCGATCCGGCCAATGCCGCCCTCCCAACTGTCAAGCAGTACGTCGACTACATGACCGCTGCGGGCAAGGCAGCCATCATCGTCACGGCCACGGCCGGCTGGGCCACCGCCGAGGTCACGGTCGCGATCATCAAGCAGGCGCAGGCCTCGCCCGAGGGTCTCTCTCAGGCGTCGATCATCAACGCCGCCCGCAACTTCACGTTCACGCAGTCGCTGGCCCGCGACGGCGTGGTGTTGAAGTCGATGGGCGAGGAGGACCCGTTCCTGGCCGAGTCGTTGCAGGTGCTGCTGTACGACGCTGACACAGCGACGTTCACCCCTATCGGCGAACTGGTCACGCAGTTCGAGACCTGAACGCGTTCACCATTCCATGACAGTGGCCCACCCTTGGGGGTGGGCCACTGGCGCGTCCCGGCTGCTGCACTCAGGTTCGGGTTCGCCGAGATCGACGCACCGAGTCGATGGTCAGCACGGCGAGGCCCACCCACACCAGTGCGAACCCGACCAGCCGCGCGGCGGGCAGCGCCTCGTGGTAGAGCAACCAGCCGATGACGAAGTTCATCGACGGCACGATGTACTGCATCGGACCGATGATGGTGAGCGGCGTCCGGTGCGCGGCGTACGCGAACAGCATGAGGGGCGCGACCGTGGCGAGGCCGCTGAACAGCGCGAAGGTGAGCTCCACGGGCGATGCACTCTTGGGAATGCTGCCGGCTCGGCCGGCCAGCGCGACAGCGACCGCCGCCGCAGGCAGCAACAGGATGAACGACTCGGCGGCCATGCTCTCCACCGGGGTCAGCGGCACGTGCTTCTTGATGTAGCCGTACCATGTCCATGACACGGCGATGGCAAGGGCCAGCCACGGCACCCGGCCGTAGGAGATGGTGAGCAGGACGACAGCACCGGCCGCCAGGACCAACGCCACCTTCAGTGCTCGGCGCAGGGTTTCGTGCAGCACCAGCACTCCAACGGTGACGGTGCCGAGCGGGGCGATGAAGTATCCCAGCGCTGTCTCCAGTATGTGGCCATGCACCACGGCCCAGACGTACGACGTCCAGTTGACGGTGAGCAGCACCGCCGCCGCAGCGACGCGAGCGAGCAACGCTCGATCGCGCAGCAACACGCGCAGGTGCAACCATCGCTTGCTGATGGTCAGCGCAATCGCCATGATCACCGCCGAGGCGGTGATGCGCCAGCCGATCAACTCGAATGCGTCGAAGCCGTGGAGTTGCTTCCAGTAGATCGTCAGCAGGCCCCACACGACGTAGGCGGTGGCGCCGGCGATGATGCCGGCCCGTTGCTCGTGGTGCGGCGTCGACTCTCGTGCGCGGGACATCTGCGCGCGTTACCGGAGCAACGCGAGCGTGAGGTCGTTGAGGTCGGCGGCGCGCCGGAACTCGACCCGCGGGTCCTGGTGCAGGGTGTCGTGGAGGAAGCTGAAGCTGAGGCCCGAGGACGGGTCGGCCCAGCACAGTTGGCCACCGGCGCCCGCGTGGCCGAACGCTCGTGGTGCGGCCGGCATCCAGCGATGCAGGTGGTAGCCGTCGTTGCCGGCGGTGTAGCCGGCGATGGTGCGGTTGGCAGGCACCCCGTCGGAAACGCTGAGGCTGCAATTGCGGATGGTGCCGACCGCGTCGGCCAGCCAGTCG
>JANONE010000111.1:0-12152 GCA_031420675.1 Ilumatobacteraceae bacterium
GGCCTCTCCGTCACCTACCTCGCCAGCAAGCCCAGCGCGCCCGTGGCGGTGAACTTCGTCGAGTGCTGAGCGCCGGTCAGCCGACGCTGCCTTCCATCTGCAGTTCGATGAGGCGGCTCCACTCGACCGCGTACTCCATCGGCAGCGTGCGCGTGATCGGCTCGATGAAACCATTGACCACCATGCCCATCGCCTGCTCCTGCGAGAGGCCACGCGACATGAGGTAGAACAACTGCTCGTCGGCGATCTTGGAGACCGTCGCCTCGTGCCCGATCTGCGCGTCGCGCTCGCCGACCTCCATGTACGGGAAGGTTCGGCTCTCGCTCTGCTCGTCGAGGATCAGCGCGTCGCACTGCACGTGGCTCTTGCAGCCATAGGCACCTTCGTCGACGCGGATGAGGCCGCGATAGGTGGTGATGCCGCCGTCCTTGGAGATGCTCTTCGACACGATCTTCGATGTGGTCTCGGGCGCCGCGTGCACCATCTTGGCACCCGCATCCTGATGCTGGCCGGCGCCGGCGTAGGCAACCGACAACACCTCACCGGTGGCCTTCGGGCCGACCAGGTAGACGCTGGGGTACTTCATGGTCAGCTTCGAGCCGATGTTGCCGTCGATCCACTCCATGTGGCCCTCGGCCTCGACCCGCGCCCGCTTGGTGACGAGGTTGTAGACGTTGGGCGACCAGTTCTGGATGGTGGTGTAGGTGACCCGAGCCGACGGCTTGACCACGATCTCGACCACGGCCGAGTGCAGCGAATCGTTGGTGTACACCGGGGCCGAGCAGCCTTCGATGTAGTGCACCTGGCTGCCCTCGTCGGCGATGATCAGCGTGCGCTCGAACTGGCCGGCGTTCTCGCTGTTGATGCGGAAGTAGGCCTGCAGCGGCATCTCGCAGTTCACGCCCGGCGGCACGTACACGAACGACCCACCCGACCACACCGCCGTGTTGAGCGCGGAGAACTTGTTGTCGCCTGGAGGAATGATCGTGCCGAAGTACTGCTTGACGAGTTCGGGGTACTCGCGCAACGCAGTGTCCATGTCGCAGAAGAGGATCCCCTGCTTTTCCAGATCCTCGCGGTTGCGGTGGAACACGACTTCCGATTCGTACTGGGCGGTGACGCCGGCGAGGTACTTGCGCTCGGCTTCAGGGATGCCCAGCTTCTCGTAGGTGGCCTTCATCTGCTCGGGAAGGTCGTCCCACTCGCTGACCTGATCGGTAGCAGGACGCAGGTAGTAGTAGATGTCCTGGAAGTCGATGTCGGGCATGTTGATCGCGAACCACTCGGCCATCGGCTTGCGATCGAAGGTGCGCAGGCTGCGCTGGCGCATCTGGCTCATCCACTTCGGCTCGCCCTTCCACCAGCTGATCTGATCGACGACGCCGTCATTGAGGCCCTTGGCGGGCTGGAACGCATACTCGACGCCGGTATCGCTCCAGCCCAGGTTGTACTTGCTGAGATCGAGGTCGAAGGAGGTCATTGCGTGCTCCGATCGGACGGGTGAATTTGCACTACGGCCATAGTAACAATTCGTCGAGCAGATGCCCACCCGTCCCGTCGTTCAGGACACGCCGTTCAGGACACGTCGTTCAGGACACGTCGCATCTCCAGCGGTGGCCCGTCCGGCGCCGCCCAGCGATCGCCCCACGTCCTCAACGCGGCGATCACCGGATACAGGTCTCGGCCCTTGTCGGTGAGGTGGTACTCGAAGCGTTCAGGATGGTCCTGGTACTTCACACGTTCCACCACGCCGGCAGCGAGCAACGTGTTGAGCCGGTCGCTGAGGATGTTGCGGGCGATCCCGAGGTCGCCCTGAATGGCCTCGAAGCGCCGTTGCCCGAGCATGATGTTGCGAACGATGAGCAGGGTCCACCACTCGCCGACGATGTCGAGGGTGCGGGCCACCGAACAGTTCATGTGGCTCACACTGCTGCGCTTCACGGGGCCAGGCTAGTCGCGCCATGCAACTCACCGGTAGCGACCTTGGCCACACCGGGCGGATTGGCCTCCACTGCGACTGGCCTGAATAGGATCGCAGGATGGCTCGGCGACTCGCCCTCATCCTCGTCGCCCTCTTCCTCGGGCTTCCGTTGGCCGCGCTGTCGCCCGCCGAGATCGCGGCAGCAGCCGACGGATTGTCGTTCCGCAACACCACCACGTACACGCTCGACGCTGATGCCGGCGTGGTGCACGTCGTCGCCGACATCTCGCTCACCAACACCATCCCCGACACGCTCGAAGGCAGTTCGATCAATCGGCGCTTCTTCACCGGGTTCTCGCTGCCGGTGCCTGTGGGGGCCACCAATCAGATGGCAATCACCGCCAACGGCGGGCCGCTCGGCCTCACCAGCCGGCTCATCGATGGCAACGGAGACTTCTTCGTCCTCGACATCGACCTGGCCGACAACCTCTTCTACCAACAGACCGCGCAGGTGACGGTGACGTACGACATCACCGGCTTGCCGCCGCGGTCGGTGAACCCGTCACGGGTGAACGCCGCCTATGCCGCGTTCGACGCGTTCGGCATCGGCGACGACGGAAAGGTCACCGTGCGCGTCGTGGTGCCACCCGGTTTCCGGATCGACACCTTCGGCGATGACGCCGTGATCTCGCAGGAGAACGGCAACACCGTCTACACGGCCACCAACATCTCGAACCCCAACGAGTTCGACATCTTCGTGTCCGCCCGCAACGACGGCGGTCTGGTGGAGTCATCGGTGAGCACGCCGTCCGGCGATCAGTTCAACCTTCGGGCCTGGCCCGGCGACACGGAGTGGCAGGCATTCGTCACCACCCAGATCGAACAGGGCGTTCCCGTGCTCGGCGAGCTCGTCGGCCAACCGTGGCCGATCGACAAGACCGTCGAAGTGCGCGAGGCGTACACGCCGTACCTCTACGGCTACGCCGGCTGGTTCAGCGCGAGCAAGAACGAGCTCGAGATCGGTGAGGACCTCGACCAGGAGGTCGTGCTGCACGAGCTGTCGCATGCCTGGTTCAACGACAACTGGTTCGCCGACCGCTGGCTCAGCGAAGGCTTCGCCCAGGTGTACTCCAACAAGGCTGTCGGCGAGTTGGGCGGCGAGCCGTTGGCGCCGGAGACCATCGTGGCTACCGACCCCGGCAAGGTGACCCTCAACGATTGGGGCGACCCCAACTTCGCCGGCGGCGCAGACGATGTGGAGACGTACGGCTACAACGCATCGTTCTTCGTGGTGCAACAGATCGTCGCCGCAGTCGGCGACGACAAGATGCGGGAGGTGCTGGCGGCGGTGGCCGACCGCACCATCGCCTACCGCGGCGTCGCCGAGCCCGAGCAGTACGACGGGGTCACCGATTGGCGTCACTTCCTCGACCTGATCGACGAGGTGGGCGTAGCGAACGATGCCGACACGCTCTTCGACCAGTACGTCGTCACCGACTCGCAGCGCGGACTGCTCGCCGGTCGAGACGACGCCCGCTCCGCTTACCAGCGACTCGTCGATGAAGGGGCGACCTGGGCACCGCCCCTCGTCGTGCGCCAGAGGATGTCTTCCTGGTCGTTCGGTAGCGCGCAGGACGCGATCGACGAGTCGCGGGCTGTGCTCGCGCTGCGCAGCGAGCTCGACGGCAAGACCACCGTGTTGGGGTCGTCGTACCCCGCCGCTCTGGAAGCCGCCTACGAAGGGGCCGAGGCGAACCTCCACGACGCCAAGGATGCGGTGCAGCAACAGATCGATTCAGCCGATCGGCTGCTTGCCGCCGTCGCCGCCAACGACGAGAGCGACGGCCTGTTCGGCAAGCTGGGCCTCATCGGCACCAACCTGCCGGCGCTGCTCGACGAGGCCAGGGCCGCGCTCGCGGTGGGCGATCACCAGCTGGCTCGCGCGACCGCTCAGCAGGTGCTCGACACTGTCGAGCAGGCGCCCGGTGTCGGCAAGGAGCGTTCGCTTTGGGCAGGCGGCGGCGTTGTGCTGTCCATGCTCCTGCTGACGCTGCTGATCGTGGTGATGCGTCGTCGCCAGCGCCAACGGCGGTCGGCACAGGATGCCGTCGCATCGGCGGACGAGACACTCGCAGTCGACGATGGTTCGGACGACGATGGTTCCGACGACGATGGTTCCGACGACGATGGTTCCGACGCAGCGACCGTTCAGCTACCCACGCCTCCTCGACCGCCATCCGGCTAAATCGCGTAGACGAACCAACAATCGCCGTCCGCGGCGAAGTGACGCGTGCAGCGACCGCGACGTCAGGCCACGCTGGCTCGTTCGAGCTCGATGAAGATGCACTCGCCGGGACACGAGATCGCGGCATCGATGACGCTCTGCTCGGTGCGATGGAACACCACCGCCAGGCTGCTGGAGCCGCCGGGATCGTTCAGCGGACGGCCGTCCTCGGCGACGTAGGCGATGCCGTCCTCGAGCTGTACGAACACGTCGGGACAATGGTCGACACACAGCCCATCGCCGGTGCACAGGTCCTGATCGATCCACACCCGCATGGGGTTCGACGATACCGGCGGCCGGCCGGGTGTGCTGTGTCGTGCGCATACCCGCGCCGTTACCCTGTCGCCCGTGCAGGCCCCGATCGCGAAGCAAGTGGACCATGTGTGGCAACGACCGACGGGGCCGGCCTCCGACCCGTGGGCCTGGCTGCGGGACCGGGACGATCCCGACACGATCCCGTACCTGCAGGCCGAGAACGCCTACTGCGACGCGTGGTTTGCGCAACACACCGAGCTGATCGACACCATCTTCGGCGAGATCAAGGCGCGGGTGCAGGAGACCGACCTCTCGGCACCGATTCGCAAGGATGATTGGTGGTACGTCACCCGCACCGAGGAAGGCGCCAGCTACGCGATCCACTGCCGCGGCCGCACGGCCGAGCAAGCCACCGAGCACGTCCTGCTCGACGAGAACGTGGAGGCGCACGGGCACGAGTACTTCTCGGTCAACGCGTTCGACGTGAACCCGCAGCACACCGTGCTCGCGTGGAGCAGCGACACCGACGGCAGCGAGCAGTACACGATGCATCTGCGCGACCTGGACACCGGGGTCGACCGGCAAGAAGCGCTCTCCGACACCACGTGGGGCGGCACCGCCTGGTCGTCCGACGGCAGCACGCTGTTCTACGTGACGGCCGACGAGCAGATGCGCCCGTACCGCGTGTGGCGTCACCTGTTGGGCACCGTGCAAGCCGACGACGTGATGGTGTTCGAGGAACCCGACGAGCGTTTCTACGTGTACGTCGACCTCAGCCGCAGCGGCGAGTGGATCGTCATCGAGACCGCCAGCAAGCTCAGCTCAGAGGTGCACCTCATCGCCTCCGCCAGTCCGGAGGAAGCAGCCGTCATCGTGCGCCCGCGCGTCGCCGACGTGGAATACGGTCTCGACCACTGGGGCGACCGCTGGGTGGTCCTCACCAACGAGCAGGCCACCGATTTCCGCGTGATGACCGCTCCGCTCGACCATCCTGGTGACTGGACCGAACTGGTGCCGCACGTACCCGGCCGCCGCATCACCTCCGTGGAGGCGTTCGCCGACCACCTCGTGCTGCACGAGTGGGCCGACGCGCAACCTCGCATCCGCGTGCTGTTCCGCGACGGCACCGAGCGCGCGGTGCACGGCGCCGACGAACCACACGACCTCGAGCTGGAAGCAAACCCGGAGTGGCAAGCCGACACGGTGCGCTACGTCGTGCAGTCACTCACTCGTCCGGTGACGGTGTACGAGGAAGACGTGCGCACCGGCACGCGCGTAGTGTTGAAGCAGACCCCGGTGCCGGCGGTCGATCTCACCGCCTATGCGAGCGAACGGTCGTGGGCAACCTCACCCGACGGCACAAGAGTGCCGGTCGACATCGTCTACCGCAAGGGCACCTCCGCGAACGGCACGGCCCCCCTGTGCGTATACGGCTATGGCAGCTACGAGTCATCGATGCCACCATGGTTCAGCGTGGCGCGACTCTCACTGCTGGATCGCGGTGGCGTGTGGGCCCTGGTGCATCCGCGTGGCGGCGGCGAATTGGGCCGCGACTGGTACCTGCAGGGCAAGCTCGAACACAAGCGCAACACGTTCGTCGACACCATTGCCAGTGTGGAGCACCTCGTGGCCACCGGCTGGGCGCATCCCGGCAAGGTGGCCCTGCGCGGGGGCAGCGCCGGCGGCCTCCTAGTAGGTGCCTGCATCACCATGCGGCCCGATCTCTTCCGCGCGGCAGTGGCCGAGGTGCCGTTCATCGATGTCGTCACCACCATGGCCGACCCGTCACTTCCCCTCACCGTCACCGAGTGGGAGGAATGGGGCGACCCGCGCGAGGAACCGATGGCCGGTTACATGCTCAGCTACTCGCCCTACGACCACACGGTTCCCGCCGACTACCCGGCGCTCTACATCACCACCGGCCTCAACGACCCGCGGGTGAGCTACCACGAGCCGGCAAAGTGGATCGCCAAGCTCCGCGCGGTGCGCACCAACGATGCCACGCTCCTGCTGCGCTGCGAGATGGGCGCCGGTCACGGTGGCCCCAGCGGCCGCTACGAGACCTGGCGCGACGAGGCTCGCAACCTCGCCTTCCTGCTCACCGAGCTGCGCTGAACCAGGCCCTGGTGCGTGTGGTCACAGCACTGCGGCCAGCACAGCCACACCGATGAGAACGAGGTTGCGCGCGACGTGACCCGGGCCGATCGGCTTCGAGCTCAGGGACCCGAAGCAGGCACACGGCGGTCGCTTGCCTTGAGCGAGTCGCAACCCCAACAAACCGGTGAACGCCACGAACAGTGCAACCGCCGCCCACGCCGCCGCATGCCGTTGCAATTGCACCAGCAACAGCGCCCCGACGCCGAGCTCGACGAATGGCACGACGCCTGCGACTGTTGCGGGTACACCGAGCCCGCCCGACTGGGTGCGCCAGAGCGTCGGCCGGGCAAGCTTCGAGATTCCTGCCACCAGCAGCGCGATCGCGACGATGACGGCGGCGATCGATCCCAGCGCCGAGCGACTCATCGCTCAGCCGACGTCGACCGTGAGACCTTCGAAGGCGGCGAACACCTCGACGCCTCGATGGCCACCAGCGACGATGGCGCAGCGCAAGACCTCGTCGAGTGCGGCGTCGGTACGGGACGGGTCGTGATGGAACAACGCTAGGCGACCGACGTGGCAGTGCTGGGCCAACCACACCGCATAGTCGATGGTGCTATGTCCCCAGGTGGCCTTCAGGGTGAACTCGTGGTTGGTGTACTGCGAATCGTGGATCAGCAGGTCGACCCCTTCCGCGATCTCGCGGGCACCGTCGCTGATGGAGAACGAACCGTCGTAGGGCTGCTGGTGGTCGCTGAGGTAGGCGACGCTTCGCCCCCGCCACTCGATGCGGTAGCCGAGCGTGGGGCCGACGTGGGGCACCAGTCGCGACTTGACCTTGATGTCGCCGACCTTGAAGTCGCCGTCGGCCGTGTCGTGAAAGCGGACCGTCCCCGACAGTTGATCAATGCTGACCGGGAACAGCGGCGGCCGGATGACCGTCCCGATGACCTCTGCGACCGAGCGACCATCGTCCTGCGCGGGCGCATACACGTCGAGCTCCGAGCCCTCGTACTGCAGCGGGGTGAGGAACGGTAGGCCCTGTATGTGGTCCCAGTGGAGATGACTGAGCAGGCAGGTGCCACGAAAGGTGCCGTCGTGCGGTTGGGTGGCGCCGAAGTAGCGGGCGCCGGTGCCGAGATCGAAGAACAGTGGAGGCTCGCCGGGCACGCGCACAGCAACACAGGAAGTGTTGCCCCCATACTTCGCGGTGTCGTCGCCGTTGCACGGCGTAGAGCCCCGCACGCCGAAGAACGTGACCTGCATGATTCGCTTCAACCCCCTGACGCTGCCACTTTAATCCCGCCGTCGCCCGAGGTCGAAGCGGGCCGGTAGGTGACGTATGTCGCACCGGGGCTAACTTGCCCCCATGGGTGCGATCACACAAGGGTCGGTCACCGCCAACGGTGTCGAGTTCGCGTACCTCACCGCCGGCGACGCCAACGACTGGCGGCGGCCGCTGGCCCTGTGCCTCCACGGCTTCCCCGACACCGCACACGGTTGGCGGCACCTGTTGCCGGCGCTGGCCGAGGAGGGGTATCGGGCGGTCGCACCCTTCCAGCGTGGCTACGCACCCACCGCCGTGCCCGCAGATGGCCGCTACCAATCCGGCGCACTGGCGGTGGATGCGATTGCCCTGCACGAGGTGTTGGGTGCCAACGGCGACGCCGTCATCATCGGCCACGACTGGGGCGCCTCGGGTACCCACGGCGCGGCTGTGCTGGCGCCCGAACGCTGGGCCAAGGTGGTCTCGATGGCCGTGCCACCCGGCCCGGCGTTGGCGATGGCCTTGCTCACCAACCTCGCTCAGGTGCAGCGCAGTTGGTACATGTTCTTCTTCCAGCACGGCCTCGCCGACATGGTGGTGCCCGCCAACGACCTCGCCTTCATCGACCTGCTGTGGTCGCAATGGTCGCCGGGCCATGACGCCACCGACGACCTCGCCCACGTGAAAGCCAGCTTGCGCGACCCGGCCAACCTCACCGCCGCGCTCGGCTACTACCGCGCCACGTTGGGCGATGGCTTCAAGGATCCGGCGCTCGCTGGTGCCCAAGCGGCCACCCAGGGTTGGGCCACCCAGCCGCACCTGTACCTGCACGGTCGCGACGACGGCTGCATCGGCGTCGAGGTGGCCCAGGACGCAGCCGCAATGGCGCCCGCCAACGTCACCGTCGAGATCATCGATGACGCCGGCCACTTCCTGCAGTTGGAACAGCCGGCCGTCGTCAACACTCGCGTCCTGCGCTTCCTGTCATGACACAGCCCGGCGCTGCGACCCTGCCCGACGGGCTGGTGGTGGTCGTCAAGCGCGAGTGCGAGACCTGCCAAATGGTGGCCCCCTTGTTGAGCCAGTTCGCCACCGCGGTGTACACACAGGACGACCCTGCCTTCCCCGATGGTCTGGCCCCGGTGCACGACGCCGACCTGTCGGTGAGCTGGCACCACGACATCGAGGTGGTGCCCACCCTCATCAAGGTGGTCAATGGTGTCGAGGTCGAGCGCACGATCGGCTGGGTGCGCGACGAATGGAGGCGCATCACAGGCATCGACGACCTGGGGGACGAGCTACCCCCGTTCCGGCCCGGCTGTGGCTCGATGAGCGTCGACCCCGATCGCGTCGACGGCCTGCGCGCAGCCTTCGCCGGGCACGTGTTGAAGTCGCGCCGCATCGAGTTGGCCGACCTCGACGACGAGATGGAGATGTTGTTCGAGCGCGGCTTCACCGACGGATTACCCGTCGTCGCGCCCTCCGAGGAACGCGTGCTGCGCATGCTTCAGGGCACCACCCGCGCCCCGGACGACATCGTCGCCACCGTGCCACCCGACCTTGTCGAGGTCACGGTCGAGAAGGTGGCCATCAACGCAGTGATGGCCGGCTGCAAGCCCGAGTACCTGCCGTGGGTGATCGCTGCACTGGAAGCCGTGTGCACCGATGCCTTCAACGTCCACGGCGTGCTGGCCACCACCATGCCGGTGGGGCCGGTGATCGTGTGCAACGGCCCCGGCACCCGCGCAATCGGTATGAACAGCGGGGGCAACGCGCTCGGGCAGGGCAACCGCGCCAACCTCACCATCGGTCGGGCCGTGCAACTGGTCGTGCGCAACGTGGGGGGCGGTAGGCCTGGCGAGGTCGATCGCGCCACCCATGGCAACCCGGGCAAGATCAGCTTTTGCTTCGCCGAACGCGAGCTCGACTCGCCGTTCACGTCGCTCGCTGTCAGCCGCGGCTTCGCCCCCACCGACAACACCGTCACGGTCTTCGCCGGCGAAGGGCCGCGCTGCATCATCGACCAGAAAGTGCGCACCGCCCCAGAGCTGGCCAACGTGTTCGCCGCCTGCCTGCGCACCTTGCACAACCCGAAGCTGGTGCTCGCGTTCGATGTCATCCTCGTCGTCGGTCCCGAGCACGCGCGGGTGTGCGCGCAGGATGGGTGGGATCGCGACCGTCTGCTCATGGAACTGCACGCCCGACTGCAGTTGCCCGGCAGCGAACTGGTGTGGGGTGCCGGGGGCATTGCCGATGGCGTGCCGGCCCACCTCCGCGACCTCACGCTGCCCAAGTTCCGCCCCGACGGCATCCTGCTGGTCCACGCGGGTGGCGGCGCCGGGTTGTTCTCGGCGATGATCGGGGGCTGGGCGAACGGGGAGATGGGTTCGCAGCCGGTCACGAGAATCGTCGTCCAATGAGATTTCGTTCAAAAGGATGGTCACGCCATGAACAGAGTCCTGCTCGATCCCAGTAGCGAACAGTCGGTGCTGCACCGCGAACGGCTGACGCGGCCTGCGCACCTGCGCGGGCAGGTGGTGGGCCTGCTCGACATCAGCAAGCCGCGCGGCGACGTGTTCCTCGATCGGCTGGAACAACTGCTCACCGAGGCGGGCGCACAGGTGCGGCGCTACAAGAAGCCCACCTTCACCAAGCCCGCCCCGGTCGACCTGCGCCAGGAGATCGCCACCCAGTGCACCCTCGTCATCGAGGCGCTCGCCGATTGAGGCAGTTGCACGTCGTGCAGTGTGCACGACATCGTCGATCTCGAACGTAGGGGCACGCCCGGTGTGTTCATCGCCTCCGCCGAGTTCGCGGATGCGGCGATCGCCCAATCCAGCGCGCTCGGATTTCCCGGCGTGGCCAGGGTCTTCACCCCGCATCCGATCCAGGACCGTACCGATGACGAAATGCGGGCCTACGCTGAAGCAGCTTTTGATGAAGTGATAGCTGCCATAATCAGCTGACGGGCGCGCCGTACACCTCCGGGAGTCCCCCATGAACCGCAGGCTTCGCCTCGCAATCGCGTTGACAGTCGCCGCCTCGATGCCGGTCCTCGCACCAGCGAAGGTCAGGCAGGCGGGGGCGCTGTCGTGCACCGTCACCGTCAAGCTCCACCCCGGAGTGGTCGACGATGCTGTCGACTGTCTCGAACAGCGTCTGATCGAGCTCGGCTACACCGACGTCGTCGGCCACGACAGCAGCTACGACTCTGCCAGTGTTGCTGCAGTCAGGGCCTTCCAGTCCAACCGCGGTCTCTACGACGACGGCATCGTCACATCGATCACGGCGAGCTCGCTGGGCCTGCGCGGCGCGCACGCTCCAGCCGGTTCGGCACGCGTGACCGTCATCGGCGATTCGGCGCCGGCGGCGCTGCGCTGGTACGACGAAGCCAGCAACACCACGGTCCGGTACGACGTGATGGCCGTCAAGTACGACCTGCTCTGGTCGCTGGAGAGCTGCCGCCGGCTGGTCGCCCCGAGCTGCACCGGCCGCACCGATCCGGGTACCGGCCAGAAGTGGCAGCCCGTCAGCGTCCTCCCACTGATGCAGACCACGCTTCGCGGCAGGCTCGGTGAGGCGCTGGTGATCATGGCCGGCTACGACGACATCTCCATCACCTCGGCGATCGAGCAGATCATGGCTGAAGCCAAGGGCCAGGGTGTGGCGAAGGTGTTCTGGCTCAACTACCGCGCCTCCAACAGCTACGCCTACGGGAGGTACTACACCGCGCACAACGCGGCCCTGGAGGCGGCGAAGGTGCGCCATCCGAACCTCGTGGTGTTGGATTGGAACGGCTACTCGCAGTCCCAGCCGGCAAGCACGCAGGCCCAATGGTTCACGAGCGACCAGATCCACATCACCGCCATCGGGGCCATAGCTCTCGCCGAGTACATCAAGGCTGCGGTCGACGCCGCGCAGGTCGACCTGTGCGCGACCTCGCGCGCGTTGGCGGGCGTGCCCGATTCGACGGTAGGTGTGCCGGCCGCACCCCCCGCCGCCGACACCGGATTCGTCGCCATGCAACCGGTGCGAGTGCTCGACACACGCGTCGCCGGCCTGGGCGGTGGCAAAGGAAAGATGCGGGCGGGCAGCACCATTCGCATCGACCTCGCCGGCGTGCTGCCGGCCGACACCTCGCAGGCCGTGCTGAACGTCACCGCCGTCGACCCATGCAGCACCGGCTACCTCACCGTGTTCGCATGCGGCACGCGACCCAACACTTCCAACGTGAACTTCGAGGCCGGGCGCACCACTGCGGCGCTCGCCATGAGCCTGCTCACCACCAACTCCGTGTGCATCTTCTCCTTCTCGAAGGTAGATCTCGT
>JANONE010000112.1:0-1641 GCA_031420675.1 Ilumatobacteraceae bacterium
GGGACCATGACGCTGCACGACGTGACACTGCACGACGCATTCGGGGTACCTCTGACGGCTACCGACGGCGACGCGGTCCGCCACTACGACGAGGCCGTCGGCAAGCTGCTGGTGTTGCGCAACGACCCGGTCGCGCATGCCGACGACGCACTGGCGATCGACCCGGGTCTCGTGATGGCGCACGTACTGAAGGGTGTGGCGTTCGCGCTCAGCACCGAGCGGGCGGCGTTGCCCGACGCGGTCGCGGCAATCGACGCCGGCAGGGCTGTGGCCGGTGGTGCGACACCACGCGAACTGGGGCACCTCGCGGCCCTCACCGCCTGGGTGGACGGCCGGCTGTACGACGCGTGTGCGCACTGGGAGCGGGTGCTCGTGGACCAACCCGACGACGCCCTCGCGATGTTGGCCGCCCACCAGGGCGACTTCTTCCTCGGGCAGTCGAGCGAGTTGCGTGACCGCGTTGCACGCCGACTGCCGCAAATCGATCGTGGCAGCCCGCTGGAGGGCTACTACCAGGGCATGTACTCATTCGGTCTCGAGGAGACGGGTGACTACGCACGAGCCCAGGAAGCGGGCGAACGAGCGGTGGCCAGCGACCCCCGTGATGCGTGGGCGATCCACGCGGTGACGCACGTCCTGGAGATGACGAACCGTGTCGACGACGGCATCAGCTGGCTCACCAGCCGCACAGACGACTGGACGACCGACAGCTTCTTCGCCGTCCACAACTGGTGGCACCTGTCGCTCTTCCACGCCGACCGGCTGGAGTGGGCGGAGGTGCTTCGCCTGTACGACTCGCGGATTCGCGTTGGACATTCGACGGCGATGCTCGACCTTTTGGACGCAAGTTCACTCCTGTGGCGACTGGGGCTGCACGGCGTGGATGTCGGCACCCGTTGGCAGGAACTGGCCGGCGTGTGGTCGACGCACATCGACGACGCCTGGTACGTGTTCAACGATGTGCACGCGATGATGGCCTTCGCCAGTACTGGTCGCGATGACCTCGCCCAGCAACTGCTGGCGGCGCTGCAGCGGACTGCCGCGGGTGGCAGCGACAACGCAGCGATGACACGAGAGGTCGGCCTGCCGGCGGCCAAGGCTCTGCTGGCCTTCGCGCGCGGCCAGTACGCGGAGGCAGTCGAACTGCTGTTACCGATTCGGGCCATCGCGGCTCGTGCCGGTGGTTCGCACGCGCAGCGCGACCTGCTGGCGCAGACACTGACGGCCGCGGCCGAACGATTAGGCAACACCTCACTGGCGCGGGCGCTGGTGAACGAGCGGCTCGCGTTGAAGCCGAACTCCGGCCTGAACCAGCAGTGGATGGGTCGCGTGCTCGCCGCCGCCGACTGACCACGGTCTCGCGACGGCGTAATTTCGTGGACCCCAGATCAACCGAGTGGCCGGTCCCATTGCTTCCAGGCATAGCCGGGCACTCTGTAACACCCCTGGCGTACGGTTGTTCGTATGGATGTGGAGGCGGTTCGACCTGTGATTTCGGCCATGGGACTGGGCGATGTTGTTGCTTGTCGGGCGGAGTTGGTGGCGATCGGTGTGGTGCGCGGGTTGTTGGATGCGCGTGAGGTGCAGGTTGTTCGCCGGTTGGACGAGTTGGCCGAGGTGTCGCCGTCGATATTCGCCCAG
>JANONE010000113.1:0-1869 GCA_031420675.1 Ilumatobacteraceae bacterium
GCCGCGAGCGCGGACTGGCTGAGCGGTGTGCTGTGTCGGGCGTGTCGAAGGAGTCGAGCTGCAACGGTCATGATCCAACCTCCTACGGATGATTATATCCAAATGGATATATACGTCAAGCGATCAGCGTCCGCACCGGCAGTACCGCAGGCGGCCAACCGGCGCGAGACTGCGAGGTGTGAGCTACCAGCACCTGCTCGTCGAGACCGACGGACCCTTCACCACCATCACCCTCAACCGGCCCGAGAAGCGCAACGCGCTCGCACTCGACGTCATGGCCGAACTGACGCAGGCATTCCGCGACGTCGCCGACACCACCGCCACCGGCGTGATCCTCGCCGCCAACGGGCCGGTGTTCTCCGCCGGCCACAACTTCGGCGACATGGCCGGCGCGCCGCTCGACGACATTCGCCACCTGTTCGATGTCTGCACCGAGATGATGGACACGGTGCAGTCAGTGCCACAGGTGGTCATCGCCCGTGTGCATGCGCTGGCCACCGCTGCCGGCTGCCAACTCGTCGCGACCTGCGACCTGGCGGTCGCCGCCGAGAGCGCCGGCTTCGCGATCCCCGGCGGCAAAGGCGGGTTGTTCTGTCACACCCCACTCGTCGCCGTTGCGCGCAACGTGGGCCGCAAACGGGCGCTGGAGATGGCGCTCACCGGCGATGCGATCACCGCCGCCACCGCTGCCGAGTGGGGGCTCATCAACCACGCCGTGCCCGACGCCGAACTGGAAACCGCCACCCACGAGCTACTGGCCCGCGCCACCCGCGGCAGCGTGCTGAGCAAGGCCGTCGGCAAGCGCGGCTTCTACGCCCAGGTGGGCCTCGACCAGCCCGCTGCGTACGCCGCGGCCGTCGAACTGATGGCCACCTCGGCCACCACGCCCGACGCGCAGGAAGGCATCGCCGCCTTCCTCGAGAAGCGCAAGCCGAACTTCACCCAACGCGCTTGATTGCGGAGACAGCCAGGGCATTCAGCAGTTCTTGCTCGTCATCAAACGGCCTGCGGGCCGGCACTCGCCCAGCAGAGACAAGACCCTGGCGCCTGACAGCATCGTGTGGTAGTCCCTGTACACATGGTGGGTTCATCACCGGCGGTCTCGGTGCTCCTCGTGTGTCTCGGCAATCATTGCCGCTCTCCAGCTGCTCTCGGGGTGGCCAACTCCGTGCTGGCCGGGGGCACGTATGCCACCTTCGACGCGGCCGGCACCGGCCGCGCCCACGTCGGCGATGCACCACATCCGCTTGCGGTCGCCGAGGGTGCTCGCCGCGGCCACCTGGTGGACCATCTCGGGCGCCAGCTCCATCCCGACGACTTCGCCCGCTTCGACCTGATCCTGGCGATGGACGCGATCAACGTGGACGACCTCGAACGCATGCGCGGCGGGGTGGACCAACGCGAGGGGTACTACGCCACCGTGGAACCGCTGCAGGTGCAACTGTTGCGCCGGTGGGACCCATACGCCATGCCGGGCGATGAGGACCTTCCCGACCCATGGGGCCAGGGGGCCGACACGTATAGAACGATGTACGACGTGCTCGAGCGCACGATACCGGCGCTCCTGGAACACCTTGCGTGGCTCCACGCCGATCACCCCCTGCCGTGATCGGCCGCTGCCGCCATCGCTCACGCAGCCAGCGCCGCCGCTCGCAGCCGGTGCAGGACGGAGTCGCGGTGATAGCGGACGGTGCGCTCACTGACCTGCAGCGCCGATGCCACCTCCGCTGAGCTGTGACCCTGTGCCAACAGCGCGATGAGGTGGAGATCGTGCTGTGTCAGCGACGAAGCATTCGCCACCACTTCGGCCAACTCGTCGATGGGGTCCAACGCCACCACCGCCTGCATCGGAAGATCGAACAGATGCGG
>JANONE010000114.1:0-1729 GCA_031420675.1 Ilumatobacteraceae bacterium
CTTGACGGTGTCGCCGGTGGCATCCATACTTCGAGCGGTCGCTATTTGAGTGACGTCTCACCGGAACAAGGGGATTCTGACATGGTCACACTCAGGAATCGATCGGCCGATTCGGCGCGTACAGGCTTGTGGCGATCGAGATGGGCGGCCCTCGGCGCTGCCGTCGCCGTGAGTTTGGGAGCGGGCGGCATGTTTGTTGCTCAGGCGGCACCCGGCGCGTCGGAGTCGACGATCGTCACGGTGACGCCGGAGCGAATCTTGGACACACGCTACCCGGTGAACGTGGGCCTCGCAGGTCCGTTCGTGTCGGCGGTGTCGCAGAAGTTGCAGGTCACCGGTTCGATCGCGACCACGACAGGTACCAAGACCGTGGTACCGGCCGGAGCGACCGGGGTGTTGCTGAATGTGACGCCGGTGAGCGCCACGGCGAACGGGTTCATCTCGATCCGGCCCGGCGACGCCGCAGGGGCGCCGACAACGTCGTCGTTGAACTTCACGACGGGCAACATTGCGCCCAACGGTGTCCAGGTGGCGTTGCCGACTGCAGGCGCCAACGCCGGCAAGATCGACATCACCTTTGACGCTTACGGTGTGGCGGGCCCGACGACCGACATCCTGATCGACGTGGTTGGCTACATGACCAACACCGGCCTGAAGGAACTCGTCGCCGATGTTGCACTCAAAGCCAATACCGCCGACGTCAACGCCGCGCTTGCCACGAAGGCCAACGCCGCTGACGTGTACACGAAGGCCGACGCCGATGCCCGCTTCCTGCCGGTCAAGACGGTGCTGTCGTATGGCGGTTCGAACACCGACACATCGATCACCTTCACCTATGAGCTGATTCGCACCGTGGGGGTGTTCACGAAGCTGAGCGGCAACACCGCACTTCATCTCGAGTGGAGCGGGCATCATCGGATGGTCGGGACCGTCTGCCACTATCAGTTGAGGATCGACGGCAAGGCCAATGACGGCGACAGCGCCTTGAACGCCCAGAGTGATCAGGAGGGCAACGCGATTTCGTACGCGCCGGCTGAGTCACTGACCACGTTTGCCGAGTTCCCCGGCCTCGCCGCAGGCGCCCACACGGTCCAGTTGTTCGTGCGAGGGATCGCGACGGAGTGTGCGCTCAACATTGGCAGCTTCAATCAGCAGGTCATCGTCGAGGAGTACTCGGCGTCGGCCCTTTCGTCGTTCGACGTCCTCGTCGACAGCCTCACCGCCCAGTCCGAAGCGAGTGGTCAGTGAGGCTGTCCGCCAGTAGCTGACGATCGTGGGTGAGCGATCAGTCCGACCGCACTCCTCCGGAGGACGATCGTGGTTTCTCCGAGCGCTCGTGGCCGCTGCACTTGTGGCGGCCACGAGCTTCGGACCGCAGAGTCGGGGCTTGGCTGAACCGGTCGAGCCCAGCACGACCGAGGTGCCTGGTGTCGGCGAATCCCAGACGCCTTCTGGTCCCGAACCCGTCGTGACCGGTCTCATTGTGGGACGGACGTCATTGCTCGGCCTCGATGACGAGCATGCAATCGACCTGCTGGTGGATCACGACGTCCACAGGCCTACCCATCTCGGTGGTGACCTCTATCGGGTCGAGCTCGGCAGGTCGGTGTCCGTGTCAGAGGCAGAATTAATTTGGGTGCGGCTCTCCTGAAGGGTCGCCGCGCCGCCGTTGATCATGGGCACACGCTGGGAGTTAGTAATTTGACGGGGTTGGAGGGATCCTGAGTTC
>JANONE010000115.1:0-2818 GCA_031420675.1 Ilumatobacteraceae bacterium
CTCGCAGTCGCCGCCGCCGACCCCTGAGCCCCGTCCATCTCCATTGCCCTTGCTTGACCCGCATCGGCGTTCATGTCGCGGCCTTGATCACGTGGATCCATGGTCGGCATGTGACATGAACGCTGCCAAACGCTCGCAGTAGGGTGCGGGCATGGGTGAACTGGTGCTGGTAGAGCGGCGCGACGACGGTGTTGCCATCGTCACGCTCAACAACCCGAAGGTGAACGCGCTCTCGCAGGCGCTGCTGGCCGACCTCTACGAGGCAGCGGTCGGCCTGACGAAGAACCCGCCGGGAGCGGTCGTCGTCACCGGCGGGGAACGACTGTTCGCGGCGGGTGCCGACATCAGCGAGTTCGGTGGGCCCGAGGAAGCGGCGGCCATCACCGCCGGCTTCCATCGGGCGCTAGATGCGGTCGCAGCGATCCCGCGATTCGTCATCGCGGCGGTCAGCGGCTATGCCCTCGGGGGCGGGTGCGAGCTGGCGTTGGCGTGCGACTATCGCATCGTCAGCGAGCGCGGCGTGTTCGGCCAACCCGAGGTCATACTGGGGATCATCCCCGGGGGTGGCGGCACGCAGCGACTGCCCAGGTTGGTGGGTCGCAGCCGGGCGAAGGAGATGATGGTCACCGGTCGCCAGGTCAAGGCCGAGGAAGCCCTGCGCATCGGCCTCGCCGACGAGGTGGTGGCCCCCGAGGCGCTGCACGAGCGGGCGTTGGAACTGGCTGCTGCGCTCGCCAGCGGAGCGGTGCAGGCGCAGGCGCTCGTGAAGCGGGCAGTGGACGAGGGAATGGACACCGATCTCGCAACCGGGCTCGCCCTGGAACAGGAGCTGTTCGCCGACGTGTTCCACACCGACGACAGCCGCATCGGTGTGCAGAGTTTCCTTGCCAGCGGCCCCGGCAAAGCCGAGTTCACCGGCCGCTGAGCCCGCCCGGCTTGCTGGTCAGACGGCCCAGGAGATGAGGCCGAGCTCGACCGGGGAGGCAAGGCGGGGATGTGAGGGCATCGCTCGCACGGTGAGGCCGTAGGGCCCGGCCTCGCCCACCGAGTAGGTGGCTTCGAAGACGCCGTCGCCCACGAACGTGAGGTTGACGATGGCCGGTGAGCCGACGAACTCGCCTTCGGAATCCACTGGGCCGTGCAGCACTTGCACTGCCACGTCGGCCACGTCGAGCCCATCGAGCTCGACATGGGCGCGAACCCGGCGATGGTCGCCCTCGTTCGCCGGGGCCGTGTCGCAATCCACGTCGACCACCTTCACGACCGGCCACGCCGCGCGCACCCGCTGCTTCCACGCGGCCAACTGCTTTGCGGGCGCGCCGTCGTCGGCTGCCGCCAGGCGCGAACCGGCCGCTGCCGGCTCGTACAGCTCGGTGGTGTAGTCGCGCACCATGCGAGCCGCAGTGACGAACGGGCCGAGCGAGTGCCAGTTGTGCTCCATCTTCTGGATCCAGCCGTGCGGCAGGCCGTCGGCGCCACGCTCGTAGAACAGCGGCATTACTTCGCGCTCGAGCAGGCCGAAAAGGCTGGTGGCTTCACGCTGGTCGCGACGCCCGGTGTCGGGGTCGTCGTCGGCGGAGTTGATGGCCCAACCGTTCTCGCCGTCGTAGCATTCGTCCCACCAGCCGTCGAGGATGCTGCAGTTCAAGGCGCCGTTCAGGGCGGCCTTCATTCCGCTGGTGCCGCACGCCTCCAAGGGGCGGCGCGGGTTGTTCAGCCACACGTCGCAGCCGTGGTACATCATGCGGGCGACGGCGATGTCGTAGTCGGGCACGAACACGAAGCGGTGCCCAACGTCGAGCTGACGGGCGAACAGTTCGATGTCGCGGATCATGTCCTTGCCCGGCTGGTCGGCCGGGTGGGCCTTGCCGGCGAAGACGAACTGCACCGGGCGATCGGGGTCGAGCAACAGCTTGCGCAAGCGATCGGGCTGCGAGAGCAGTAGCGTCGCGCGTTTGTAGGTGGCGAAGCGGCGGGCGAAGCCGATGGTGAGCGCCTTCGGGTCCAGCAGGGCATCACCGAGACGTGAACGCACGAAGGCCACCAGCTCGGCGCGGCCCTTTGCTCGCGCCGACCACACCTCGCCCGGGTCGAGTCCGTTGACGCCGCCCCATGAGGCTTCGTCAGCGCCGTCCCACACGGTGCCGACGCTCTTCGCCAGCAGCGGCGCGATGTGGTCGCCGACCCACGTGGGGGCGTGCACTCCGTTGGTGATGGCGCCGATCGGCACTTCTGCCTCGGGCACGTCTGGCCACAGGCTGGCAAACATCTCGCGGCTGACCACGCCGTGCAGCTGCGCGACGCCGTTGGCGCGCCCGGCGAGACGCAGGCCCATGACCGCCATGTTGAACTTGCCATCGGCCTCGTCATCGCGATTACCGATTGCCATCAGCTCGTCGAAGGTGACGCCGTAGGACGCGGCGAAGGTTCCGAAATACTTTTCCATCAGCTCTGGGGCGAAGCGGTCGATGCCTGCGGGCACGGGTGTGTGCGTCGTGAACACGCCACCTGCGCGCACCGATTCGACCGCCTCGGGAAACGTGAAGCCGTACGCGACCAGTTCGCGGATTCGTTCCAAGGACAGGAAGCCTGCGTGGCCTTCGTTGGTGTGGAACACCTGTGGCTCCAGACGCAGTGCGCGCAAGGCGCGCACACCGCCGATGCCGAGCACAATCTCCTGGCGCAGCCGATGCTCGGTGTCGCCGCCATAAAGACGGTCGGTGATGGCTGCGGCCTCGGGGCTGTTGCCTTCCACGTTCGTGTCGAGCAGGTACAGCGGGACCCGGCCCACCTGCACCCGCCACACGTTGATGCGCAC
>JANONE010000116.1:0-19640 GCA_031420675.1 Ilumatobacteraceae bacterium
ACGAGATCGCTGCCGGTCGACGCCTCGCGGATGACCGGTGGGTACTGAACGCCACCTCGCTCGTAGCCATCGAGCCAGCCACGAACCTTGTCCTGACGCAGACCGAGCAACGACGAGGCCTGGCCGACGCCGTACACGGCACGTTCAAGAGTTGTCACGGCGCTCATACCCCACACGATACGCCAGGCCTGTCATAGAGAACGCGACTCGATTGATCGTGGGTGAGCCCACCATCATCGACCTGCTGCGATGAGCCGGGACTCAGCAAGACGGCCAGCGGCCAGCTCGTCGTCACCAGGGAGCCGAGCTTTCGCCGATTCGCAGCTATTGGATCGCCGATTCGCATATCAAGGTTCGCTGATTTGCAACACATTCGGAAGACGTTTCCCCAGCCGTGCGTCGGAGGTTCGAATCCGTAGGTGAAGCGCTCATTTCTCCGGAGAGGCTCTGGGGAATCGAACAACCAGCCCATCGAAGTGCTGCGTTCGGCCTGGCGGCGTCTCGGTCAGGCGATCACCGATGACATGAGTTCGGCGAGGGCCTGTTCGAGATCGCCTGAGGTCGGGTCGAGAGTGAAGACACCGTCGCGGAAATGCGTGAAGCCGAGCCGCTTCCAGATGCGGACGAGACGGGCCTGCTCCAGCTCTCGGTCAGGGTGCTTCTGCGGAAGCTCGAACGGCGCCGGGTAGCACGCCGCGATCGCGTCGTCGCCCGCCAAGTGACACAGTCAGTAGCGGAGGATGGCGGCGATGTGTTGGTGGTCGCGGAGTGTGTCGTGGTTGACGATGATGGTGTTGCCGCCGTGTTGGAGGACGGTTTCGATGGTGTCGTCAATGACGTCGTCGTTGACGTCGGGTGAGTCGCGGTCGGTGGTGGGGTGGAGTTGGTTGTTGTGGTCGATTCGGGCTGGGAGGGTGTAGGTGTCTTCGACGATGAGGGTGGCGATTCGTCCGTCGTGGGCGAGGGGCCAGATTTCGTGGATGCCTCCGGCGTAGCGGTTGGTGGAGCGTGCGTGGTCGAGTTGTTGCATGGCTCGGGCTGTGTCGGTGCGGAGCCAGTCGGTGACGAGTGGCCAGGCGGCGTTGTGGAGTTCCATCCAGCTGCTGCGGTCGTGGTTGCCGGGGATGATTCCGATGGTGTCGAACAGGTTGGGTGTGAGGTTGCGGATGGATCGTTGGACGCCAGCGATGATGGTTGGGAGCGGATGGGTGGTTTGCTCGGTGCGGAGGTGGTGGGCGATGTCGCGGGTCCAGCTGGTGTGGGTTTGGTCGTCGTCGCGGGTGAGTGGCCAGGTGTTGTCGCGTTGTTCGACGAGTCGTTGGCGGTCGCCGATGAGGAGTCGGGTGGTTCGTTCGCTGATTGTGATGACGCGGTAGAGGGCGGTGCGGTTGAGGTCGGCGACGAGGTCGCGGGTGGCGAAGGTGTCGTCGATGATGACGCGTTCGGTGACGTTGCGTCCGAGGCGGACGGCTGCGGTGTAGTCGGCTGAGACGCACAGGGCGAGGGCGTGCGCCGATCGTTCGTTGGTTTGTTCGTGGATCAGGTCGGTGAGTCGGGTGATGAGTGTGTTGCGGAGGGGGTCGCTGACGTCGCCGTCGAGGCGGGTATCGGCGTGGCAGGCGAGGCGGATGGCGGCGTCTGTTTCGCTGGGGCTGAGCGTCGCTCCGGGGGTGGTGTTGACCAGCACGGTGATGCTGGGGTATGAGCGTTGGCGTTGGAGTTCGTTGAGGGTGGCGCGGTTCATGAGGTTGGTTCCTTTGGTGGAAGGGTCGGCGATGTTCGCTCGGGCGGGCGGTTGTCCGATTCGGGTTCGCTTGAGCGGCTGCCGGCACCGTTGATCCAGTGCTGGGTGGCGGGGATGAGCACCGCGAGCGCACCGATGCCGGCGATGAGAGCGCCGATTCCGAGGTAGCGGTGGCCGTCGACGACGACCGCGACTGCGGCCCCGCCGGTGATCAGAGCGGCCGCGGAGATCGCCAACCCGGCGCGAGCGGCCCGGCGGGCTTGGAGTTGCGCGGCCGCATCGGCTGCTTTGGCGCGGGTGCGTTCGAGGGCGCGTTCGGCCCACGTGTATCTGGTGGCGAGTACCACGAGTCCGATGAAGATGACGAGGATCCCTGGTCCGGGCAGGACGAGCATGGTGAGACCGGCACCGAGCAGCGCGAAGCCTGCTACGACGACGAGCAGCCGTTTGAGACTCGACGCGATCCATCGCATCCGGTAGGTGAACGACTGTGCGGGCATGGCGACCTTTCGATGGACGGTGACGTCCGATCGAAGGTCTCTCCCACTCGGTGGAGCCGGGCTGCCGAGACCGGCGGTGGTCTGTGATGGCGGCAGTTCCGTGTCGGGATACTCCCCTTCGCCGCGCACTCTAGCACCGGTGTGAGTGACATGCAACAGTTGCCATGTCACATACACCGGTATAGAGTGCGCTGAAGAAGGGGAGTATCCCAAGTTCACGTTGTCGTCATGACGGCCTTCGGCCCGGCAGCGAGAGGTCCGCATCGTGCGGGCCGGGAGAGACCTTCGGCCAGCAACCGCCTTGCGACCGAAGGAACGAAAACGTGCCCGCTCCCACTCTCACACCCGATTCGAATGCTGCTCTGACGGAGCCCCACCGCCTACCGGGTTCGGCGGTCGTGGAAAGTTTGGCTGCCGATCCGGTGCATGGTTTGACCAGCGCCGAGGCAACCAGACGCCGGGCTGGTGTCGGCGAGAACGCGTTGTCCGCTCCGGTTCGGGTGCCGACTTGGCGCCGTTTCGTCGGGCAGTTCGCCGATCGGTTGATCCTGATCCTGATCGGCGCGGCGGTGGTCGCGTTCGCGGTCTCGGCAGAGTTGAAGACACCGTTGGTGGTGTTGGTGGTGGTGTTGGCCAACGCGGTGATCGGGTTCGTGCAGGAGAACAAGGCGGAACGATCGTTGGAGGCGTTGCAACGGATGCTGGTCGATCAGGCCCGGGTCCGCCGCGACGGCCACACCCGGCTGGTTCCCGCATCAGATCTGGTGCCCGGTGACATCGTGTTGCTCGGCGCCGGGGACCGGGTGCCGGCTGATGGTCGGCTGCTGGTCGCCAACAACGTCGAGATCGACGAGGCCGTGCTGACGGGTGAGAGCCGCCCGGCGATCAAACAGCTGTCCCTGGTTGATCGTGACGGCGTGGCGGTCGGTGACCGGTCCTGTATCGCGCACATGAACACGATCGTGACCCGCGGCCGGCTCGAGATGGTCGTCACCGCGACGGGGATGGGCACCGAGATCGGTCGGATTGCCGTACTGCTGCGCAACACTGAAACGGAGCGGACACCGTTGCAGCGCCAGCTTGACGGGCTCGCGGACAGTCTCTCCAAACTCGCCGCAGTGATCGTCGCGGCAGTGTTCGTGATTGGTTTGCTGCGCGGCCAGTCGGTCAGCGATGTGATGCTCACCGCGGTTGCGTTGGCGGTCGCCGCGATCCCGGAAGGGTTGCCGGCGGTGACGGTGGTGACGTTGGCGGTCGGGGTGTCGAAGATGGCGAAACGGAACGCGATCGTCAAACGGTTGGCGTCAGTGGAGACATTGGGTTGCACCAGCGTGATCTGTTCGGACAAGACCGGCACGTTGACCCTCAACGAGATGACCGCCGTCGAACTCGTCACCCAGCTCCGCACACACTCGGTGTCCGGTGACGGCTACGCACCCGACGGTGAGATCGAATCGGTCACTGGCGACGAACCGGTTGCGGTCGACTCCGCGTTGATGGCAATGGCGCTGTGCAACGACGCCAGCATCAGCGATGACGGGGACCACTGGCGCCTTGTCGGCGACCCGACCGAAGGCGCCCTTGTCGTCCTCGCCGCCAAGGGTGGCATCGATGTGACCGATCTACGCGCCCGCCACCCGCGCCTGGCGGAGTTGCCGTTCGACTCGGCCAACAAGTACATGATGACCGCCCACCGGATGGTCACCGTCAGCGGCCGCGAGGTGGTGCGGGTCTTGGTCAAGGGCGCACCTGATGTGCTCCTCGTCCGGACCGACACGGCAATCGGCCGAGATGGCGGCATCACAGCTGTCACCGACATCGCTGGCGTCGTCAACGACACGATCGAGGAGATGGCCTCGAGAGGTTTGCGTGTCCTCGCCGTCGCCCAACGCGAGTTCAGCGTCGACGCGTTCGACGAGTTCACCCGCTCCAGGGAGCCGTTGGTCGACCTTGTCGAAGGACTCACCCTTGTGGCGCTGGTCGGGATCGTCGATCCGCCCCGACCCGAAGCACGCGACGCGATCCTCGAAGCCCGTCGGGCCGGCATCGAGGTGAAGATGATCACCGGCGACCATGCCGCCACGGCGGCTTCGATCGGCCGCCAACTCGGCCTCGACGGGCAGGTGATGACCGGCGCCGACCTCGACCGGCTCGACGACAACGAGCTCGCCGACCGGATCGGCGAGGTCTCGGTGTTCGCGCGCGTCGACCCGGAGCACAAGATCCGCCTCGTGACGATCCTCCAGGCGCAAGACAACGTGGTCGCGATGACCGGTGACGGTGTCAACGACGCCCCGGCGTTGAAGAAGGCCGACATCGGCATCGCGATGGGGATCACCGGCACCGAAGTCACCAAACAAGCCGCGACGATGGTCCTTACCGACGACAACTTCGCGACCATCGTTGATGCGGTGCGCCACGGGCGCACGATCTACGACAACATCGTCAAGTTCGTCCGCTTCCAACTCGCGACCACGCTCGGGTTCGCAATCTTGTTCCTCGTCGCTGCCGTGTTCGGTATCGCTGACGGTAAGCCGTTCACTGCGATCGCGATCTTGTGGGTCAACATCGTCATGGATGGGCCTCCAGCGATGGCGCTCGGTCTCGACCCGACCAATACCGACGTGATGCGACGCCGACCGCGGCCGCTCAGCGAACGGATTCTGACTCGGCCCCGCTGGCACGCCATCGGCCTGTCCGCAATGGTGATGGCCGGCGGCACCCTCGCCGTGCTCGTCTGGGCCCCAGGGGCCGACCCCGCCGCCGGTGCAGCAACCGTCGCTGGGACGATGGCGTTCAACACGTTCGTGCTGTTCCAGTTCTTCAACCTGCTCAACAGCCGCAACGAAACCCGGACCGTGTTCCACCGCGACACCCTCGCCAACCGGTGGCTCTGGGCCTCGTTGACCGCGGTCATAGTGCTCCAGGTCGCCGTCACCCACCTCGGGCCGCTGCAACGCCTCTTCGACACCACCACCATCACCGGCGGCGACTGGGTGGTCTGCGCCCTGGTCGCATCGAGCGTGCTCTGGGTCGAAGAGACACGAAAGCTCATCACCCGCACCCGCACCCGCACCCGCACCCGCGGGGCGGCCAACGTCAAGGAGACCCGCACATGAAATGCCCCACCTGCCCCACCACAGCTCTCGTCATGACCGACCGATCCGGAATCGAGATCGACTACTGTCCCGACTGCCGCGGCGTGTGGCTCGACCGCGGTGAACTGGACAAGATCATCGAACGAGCAACACCCACCCCGCAACCGGCGATGCCCGCACCAGCCAACCCCTCCCCGTACGACGCCGAGGGACGCCCCGCACACCGCAACCGCGACGACGACGACAACGACTTCGACGATGACGACCGGCGCCGGTACCAGCCCGGATCGTCCGGTGATGGCCGCCCGATCGGCAAGCGCCGCAAGAAAGGACTCCTCGGTGACCTCTTCGATTTCTGACCAACCGGTGTCGAGATCGATCGGACCGTGTTGAAACGGCTGCTCGACCACGCCCGCTATCTCGTCCTGATCGCGGTCGCCGGGCTGGCTACGACGATGCTGGTCACTTTCGTCTGGTCGATCGCCAAATCGGTCAAGCTGATCGCCCTGCTCCTCGACGGCGGGTGGCGCGACGACCTGGCGATGGTCGATCTGCTGGAAGTGATCGACACCTACCTCCTCGCGATCGTGCAGCTGATCGTGGTGATCGGCCTCTACGAACTGTTCATCGGCCCGCTCGACGTCCCACCATGGCTCAAAGCCAGATCTCTCGACGATCTCAAGAAGTCAATCGTCGACGTCCTCATCGTGTTCATCGGCGTCAAAGGCATCGAAGGACTCCTCGACGCCGGCAAACCGCTCGACGCGCTCACCTATACCGGCGCCGTCGCGATCCTCATTGCCGGGCTCTCATTGTTCAGGCTGAGATCGCCCTACAAGGGAAACGACCCCTGAACCCGTGACAACAGGCCGCGCACCGCCCACCGACCCGTGATCGGTGTGAGAGTCGGGGTTGGCTCCGGTGAGCGGGCCGAACACCACGGCGATTTGGTGGCCTGCCTCGAGCGGGTGCCGCAACGGTTGGTCGAGACAGACCTCGTAGACGTTGTGGCGCCCGTTCCTGGAGCGCAGCACGTAGCCGGCGTCGACGAGGTCTTGGACGATGCTGTGCACGGCGCGTTCGCCGATCCCGACCAGCCGGGCGATCTCGGCCAAACGAACTTCCGGGTTCTGAGCGACGCACACCAACGCATGCGCATGGTTGGTCAGAAACGTCCACGATGGCACCACCGCCGGCGGGGTGACGAGCTGCTTGACCACCACGGAATCGTATCCGAACCCCTCCCACTGGCCCAGCACCCTTGATATCATCTATAAAACCCTGGTCTACTAACCACGGTTTTGACATGAAAGGTTGTCATGTTGGTTCATGGAGCGTGCATTGATCTCGACTCGGGCGCGGACGCCGACGAAGTGGCCTCGGCGTTGGGCGCGTTGACCGCCGACGGACCGTTCGTGGTCGCGCGGGTTGAACAGGTCGGCGGTCGGCACCGTTGCGTGTTCGATCTCAAGCGTCCTGAGCTCGTTGTCGGCTACCGGAGTGTGATCGATCTTCAGCTGCGGATCGACCGCGAGTTCGACATCGTCAGCGTCTACTGTCATCCACAGACCCACGAGTTGCTCACAGACGGGAGCCGTTGATGTCAAGCCCTACTGCTCGTGCGACGGTGACGGTGACGGTGATCCCCGGTGACGGGATCGGCCCGGAATGCGTCAACGCGGCGATCGACATCATCGCGGCGGTCGGTGTCGACATCGACTGGGAGGAACGCCACGCCGGCGAACGGATCTTCGAAGCCGGGATCGCCTCCGGTGTCCCCGACGAGACGATCGAGTCGATCAACCGGACTCGGGTGGTGCTCAAGGGTCCGTTGGGGACACCGGTCGGATATGGGGAGAAGTCGGCGAACGTGACCTTGCGGAAGTTGTTCGAGACCTACGCGAACATCCGCCCCGTCCGCGAGTTGCCCGGGGTGACGACCCGCTACTCCGGTTCGGGTATCGACCTCGTGGTTGTGCGCGAGAACGTCGAGGACCTCTACGCCGGCATCGAACACATGCAGACACCCGGTGTCGCCCAGTGTCTGAAGCTGATCTCACGCAAGGGCTGCGACAAGATCATCCGGCTCGCGTTCGAGTTCGCGCGCAGTGAGGGCCGCCAGTCGGTGGCCTGCGCGACGAAGTCGAACATCATGAAGCTCACCGAAGGCGAGATGAAACGCTCCTTCGAGCGGATCGCACCCGAGTACCCCGAGATCGAGTCGTGGCATGTGATCATCGACAACTGCGCCCATCAGTTGGTCAAGAAGCCAGAGCAGTTCGACGTGATCGTGACCACGAACATGAACGGTGACATCATCTCCGATCTCACTTCTGCGTTGGTCGGAGGGCTCGGTTTCGCACCGTCGGCGAACCTCGGCAGTGATGTCGCGATCTTCGAAGCGGTCCATGGCTCGGCCCCGAAGTATGCGGGCCGGAATGTGATCAACCCGACCGCTGTGGTGCTGTCGTCGGTGATGATGCTCAAGTACCTCGGCGAGTTCGAGGCCGCCGAAACCGTCGAGCACGCTGTGCTGTCGACGTTGCAGCACGGCCACCTCACCGGCGATGTCGTCGGCTACGACCACGGCATATCGACCAGCGAGTACACCAAGGCGATCATCTCCAACCTCGGCAACCGGGTCGAGGGGTACACGGTGCGCCGTGTCAACCCGATCCAGATCCCACCCGCACCGAAGGACCCCGTCACCGTCCGCCCGGCCACCCGCGACATCGTCGGCACCGACGTCTTCGTGGAGACCGGGCACTACCCCGAACAACTCGGACCGGTGCTCGAACGTCTCGCAGAAGGGACACCGTTGCGGTTGAAGATGATCTCCAACCGGGGCACCAAGGTCTACCCCGACGGCAACCCCAACATAGATGTCGTCGACCAGTACCGGTGCCGGTTCATCCGCCGCAACGACACCGCAGCCATCAACCTGCAGATGATCCGCGAGCTCCTCGCCCGCATCGAAACCCACTACCCGTGGTGTCACATCGAACTCCTCCAACTCTTCGACGGGCAACCGAGTTACACCAAAGCCCAAGGCGAAGACTGACCCTCACCATCGAGTTCTGGCAGATGAACATCTCTCACCCCGTCGCAGGGTCGGACCCCAGGCACAGGCCACCTTGGTCTCGGCACCCCTACCACGGCAGAACCGCGGTGCTGGCGACGATGCACGACAAGCTCCCCCTCATCGCACCCGCCATGCTCGCCGCAATCGGTCTCGACGTGCACGATGTCCCGGTCGACACCGACCAACTCGGCACCTTCACCGGCGACGTCGCCCGACCGGGAACACTATGGGCCACCGCGGTGGCCAAAGCCCGCCTTGGCATGGACGCCTCCCGCACCCGTCTCGGGCTGGCCTCGGAAGGCAGCATCGGACCGCCCCCCGGCCTCGCGTTTGTCATCGCCGCGGTCGAACTCGTCGTCCTCGTCGACGACGAACTCGGCATCATCATCGGCGAAACAGCCACTGGATACGACATCGTCACCATCGCCACCGACCTCGCCCCCGGCGACGAGACCGACGCCGTGCTGCAACGAGGCCGATTCCCCGAACACGGCATGATCGTGCGACCAGCTCTCGGACCGCTGATGCCACTCCACAAAGGCATTCACGACCGCACAATCCTCGACCGGGCGATCCGCGGCTGCGCGGCTGCGTCACCCGACCGTCGTGCCCACCTCGAAACAGACCTGCGCGCCCATCACTGCCCCTCTCGCCGCCCCATCATCGCCGCCGCCGCACACCGCCTTGCCGCGCGGCTGGCAACCTGCTGCCCCACCTGCGCGACGCCGGGATGGGGCATCGTCCGCGTCGAGCTCGGAGTCCCCTGCCAACACTGCGGTCGTGTCGTGCCCGTGCCGAACGCGGATGTCTACGGCTGCGCGGCCTGCAACGACGAGCACACCGTGAGCCGACCCGAATCCGACGGAGCCGACCCAGGCCGCTGCGAATGGTGCAACCCGTGACCACCCTGGACGGTCGGCCCACCAGACCAGACGACCCGCCCGCCGACGGCGCGATTTCGACATGACCCGCCGAACTGAACGCAGGACGACCCAAACCGTCACCGCGACCGTCGGACTGATCGCCGGCGACAGGCATCTCACGCACCTGACCCAACAGGCCGCACTCGCACTCGGTGTCGAACTCCACGTCCTCGCCGCTCCCCGCGCCGAGAACGCAGCAGACACCAGCGCCGGATACCGCCACGACTGCCACGCCGACCTTACCGACCTGATCGCCGTCGCCACGCGATGCGATGTCGTCACGTTCGCATCATCCACCATCTCACCATCACACCTCGACGTCCTGTTGGCAGCCGGAGTCACCCTCCGCCCCAGCCCCCGGGCAGCCGAACTCGCCGGTGACTCCGCAACGGCACGGCGGATCCTGCACGACTGCGGCTTCGACGTCGCCCCGATCCCCGCCGACACAACCTCCGACACGTTCACCGCCAACTGTTCCATGCCCCGACACGACAACACCATCCGCCGAGCCCGCCCGGTTCGCTGTGGATCGGCGAACTCGTCGTTGTCATCGCCCGCCGCCCATCCGGACACCGAGTCGCCTACCCCGGCCTTGAAACCGTCAACGCCGACCGCCGGCACCTCGGCCCATCAAAATCCACTCCGACACCACCGCTCACCGCCGAACGCGCCGCCGCAACCGCAATCGCGATCGCGATCGCCGACGGCATCGACGCCACCGGGATCATCGCCGTCGAGTTTCTCCTCGCCTTCGACGGACGACCATTCGTCAACAACATCCTGCTCGGCCCACACCCCCACCGAGACCCCGCCATCGACCCCGCCATCACCTCCCAGTACGAGAACCACCTCCGCGCCATCCTCGACTGGCCACTCGGCGCAACCACGATCGGAACACCCACACCGTGACCGGACCTGAACACCGCGCACCGAACAAACAACCAACCGCCGCTTGGCGGCGGGAACCAGGCCCTGACGCCCAGCACAGCGTGGCTGACGACTCGAGGATCCCGATCACCGGGGTTGGAGAAGCCACCATGAGTGACCCGGTCGGTTTCGGATCGGGGGTAGGTGGCGTTCCGGTCGGGATCGCCAAGGCCCGTCTTCGGAGTCGTCATGTCACCGTTGGTCCGCAGCGGGCGCCGCACCGTTCGTTCTTGTACGCGATGGGTTTGTCCACGGATCAGATCGCCCAGCCGTTCGTCGGTGTGGTCACGACCTGGAATGAGTCCGCGCCGTGCAACATCACCTTGTCCCGTCAGGCCCAAGCGGCAAAACGCGGTGTCACCGCGGCCGGTGGGACACCACGCGAGTTCACCACGATCACCATGACCGACGGGATCGCGATGGGTCACGCCGGGATGAAGTCGTCGTTGCCGAGTCGGGAGGTCATCGCCGACTCGGTCGAGCTCACCGTCCGCGGGCATTGCTACGACGCCCTGGTTGGTATCGCTGGTTGCGACAAGACACTTCCGGGTCTGATGATGGCGATGCTGCGGCTCAACGTGCCATCGGTGTTCCTGTACGGCGGCTCGATCCTGCCGGGCAGGTTCCGGGGCCAGGACGTGACCATCCTCGACGTCTTCGAGGCCGTCGGAGCGCACGCCAGCGGCCTGATCAGCGACACCGATCTGGCCGAACTCGAACGGGTGGCGTGTCCGTCAGCGGGGTCGTGCGGCGGCCAGTACACAGCCAACAGCATGGCCTATGTCTCAGAGGCAATCGGTCTCGCGCTGCCCGGCTCGGCCGGAACCCCCGCCGCGTACGAGTCGCGTGACCGTTACGCCGACGCGGCAGGACGCGCCGTAATGGCGCTGCTCGAACGAGATCTTCGACCGCGAACAATCGTCACTCGTGCCGCCCTCGAAAACGGTGCGGCCGTGGTTGCTGCGACTGGTGGCTCGACCAACGCAGCGCTGCATCTGCCCGCGATGGCCCACGAAGCCGGCATCGACTTCGACCTGTTCGACGTCGCCAAAGTGTTCCGGCGCACACCGCTGATCGCCGATCTCAAACCGGGCGGGCGCTACCTGGCCAAAGACGTCTACGACATCGGCGGCGTACCAGTCGTCCTCAAAGCACTCCTCGACGGCGGCTTCCTACACGGTGACTGCATGACGGTCACCGGACGCAGCATCGCCGACAACCTGTCCGACGTCCGCCTCCCCGCCGACCAAGACATCGTGATGCCAACCACTCGGCCACTGTCACCCCACGGCGGCCTCACCGGGATGCGCGGCAACCTCGCCCCCGACGGCGCGATCGTCAAAATCGCCGGTCTGCACACACTGCTGTTTCGTGGCCCGGCACGCGTGTTCGACAACGAAGAAGACGCATTCGCGGCGGTCCTCGCCCGCCAATACAAACCCGGCGAGGTCATCGTCATCCGCTACGAGGGCCCGCGCGGCGGGCCAGGAATGCGAGAAATGCTATCGACGACATCGGCGATCTACGGCCAAGGAATGGGCGAGCAGGTGGCCCTGATCACCGACGGCCGATTCTCCGGAGCCACGCGCGGCCTCTGCGTTGGACACATCGGCCCCGAAGCCGCCGTCGGCGGACCGATCGCGCTGATCGAAAACGGTGACATCATCACCATCGACGCCGAACACGCCAACCTGTCCGTGAACGTCGACGACCAAACGATGATCGCACGGCGAGCCCACTGGACCCCACGCCAACACTCATTCCAATCCGGTGCACTCTGGAAATACGCCCAAACCGTCGGCCCAGCCCGCTACGGCGCCGTCACCCACCCCGGCGCAGCGAGCGAAGACCACATCTACGCCGACATCTGAACGCCGGCCACCAACGACACGCCGCGAGGACCTCGGTGTCGGTCGGTCGACAATGTGGTCGCCGAGTAACCCCCGGAACGCGGAAGAATCAGACACACGTCAGTCGCCAACTCGGAGCACGAGTTGGCGACGGGGTGCTTGGGGGCAAGAATCCCGAAATCGAAGACGTCAGTTGTGGAGCGCCCGGCGGCCTGTTGCGGCCCGGTACACGAGCAGGGCAATGACGGAACCGACGATCGAGCCGATGATGCCCGACGCCTGGAATGCCCCGTCGTTGGCGTCGTTCCCGAAGAGCGCATAGCCGATGAAGCCGCCGACGAAGGAGCCGACGATGCCGAGGAGGATCGTGCCGGCGAGCGACAGGGAGTCGCGCCCTGGGACGAGCGCTCGTGCGATGAAGCCGCCGATCAGCCCGATGACGAGAAGGAAGAGGATGAATCCGAGCATTCTGTGTGCTCCTGACTGTGTAGGGGTTGTGATCCAGGTTCCCGTGAACTGCTACGTCCAAACCTCGACTACAAGATTTTACTGGTCGCTCGCGACGTCGCGGTCTTCGGCGATGGGTTCACGTTGGTGAATGCCATGTAGCCCTGGTTTTCTCGGTTGGCGCAGACGCACCGCGAGATCGACAACGAACGGGATGTGATCGCTGCCGCGAGCTTCCAGGTTGCGCATGGCCACTGCGTGCATGTCGTCGTTGACCAGCGCGTGGTCCAGGCGGACCACAGCGCCGACGGCACCCAGCGCACCCCCGGCGGTCAACTTGAAGGACGGGTTCAGCCCTTTGCCGAGCGAGTCGATGGCGTCGGAGTAGCCCAACTTCATGATCTGCTCGAACTCGGGCCGGTATCGCGTCGTGTTCAGATCGCCGGCGATGACGACCGGCCCGGACAGGGTCGGCACGAACTCGGCCAGCACTCGAATCTGCTCCTTCCAGGTCACGTGGCCATCGAGATCCATCGTGGCCATCGGGTTGAGCGCGACGACCAAGGTGCTCGTTCCGTCGACGTCGACATCGGCGATGGCGAGGCGGAGTGGTCCGATGTGACGGAACTCGGAACGAGGACCGAACTCGCGGTTGCTGACGATCGAGACGGCGTAGTCGCTCTCGTCGTCGGGATCTGCGACGCGGTGTGGGTAGGCATCGGCACCCCCGCTCTCGTCGAAGACACTCATGAACGTCGCTGTGCTTTCGACGATGACGAGGACGTCGCCGCCGGACTCGACGAGCTGTCGAGCTGCGTCGGCGGGGGTTCGATTGTCGACGAAGACGTTCGCAACGACGAGGCGCAGCAACGGTGCACGTCGTACCCATGACGGTGTCGGCGCTTTCATCAATCGGGGCGCCAGCAGGATGACGTGATAGGCACACAGGCCGCTGGCGGCGGTCATGAGCAGCCAGTGCCCGGAGATCGCCGACAGCAGGCCGATCACCCACGGGATGGCCAAGAGTACGGGCAGCGCGTCGTACGCGAGCGCCAGCGCTGAGCCCTCCTCGATGGCGACCTGGGTCTGCAGCCGACGGGTGACGACGACCGCGGATAGGGCAGCGCACGTGACCCAGCCAAGAGCGGGCCAGACGGCAAAGCTGTGAGGACTGAACTCGTCAGCCGAGTTGTCCACGAGCTGAGCAACCAGCGGGAGCGCAGCGATGGCGACTGCAGTGAGCAACGCCGCCAGGTATCCGGGGATGGTCGTGCCCCGGCGACCGGGCTCCTGCGTGGACATCACGTGGCCGGTACCCGGCCTGGGTGCGGTTGAAACGCTCCCGCCGTCGACCGGGTCAGATGGTGGTCGAAATTCGAGATTCATGTGTCCACTGGCATGGTGCGGCGATCCCTGAGGCGTTTGGTCGGGGAAGGCGTCGGGTACCACTGGTCGACATGTGCTTCATCTCGTGTACCTACCTGCGATCCATGCGGGGCGATCAGAAGCGATGGGGCACGCCATGACCGAACAACCAGCACTGGATCGCGACTATGTCGGGTTCGCCACTTCACTCGGTTCGGCGCGTGCCGACGTGGCCCTATGGCTGACTCATCGGGGAGCGGACGAGGAGGCGGTGCAACGGGCGGCGCTGATCGTCAGCGAGCTTGCATCCAACGCCCTCCAGGCGACCCCGGGGGGCACGTATCACGTGCAGGTGACAGCCGTCGACGATGGCGTCGTCGACATCGCCGTGCGAAATCGTCGCCATGGTGGCGTGCCCCCGCCGAGGAGCCGATGGACGTCGAGCGATGTGCGTGCGCCGCGCGGCCGAGGGCTTTCCATCGTCGAGAAACTCTCGCAGGACATGGCAGTGTGGATCACCCGCAACGATGTCACGGTGTGCGCGCGGATGATAGTCAAGGCCACAAGCGTCTGACGGTGGTCCCCGGGGCACCTGCAGCTACGCCCTCAGGCGAACCGAACCTCGTTGACGTGGTCGATGCCGGTGAGGACGCTGGAGAGAATCGGGCGTTTCGCCCAATGTTCGTCGGTGTACGCCACCACCACGTCGTCGATCAACTCGATCGACTTCAATTCGGGGGCGTTCGACAACCGGGAATCGGCGGACAGGTGGTACAGCGCGGAAGCGAGCCGGCGCATGCGGGTGGTATCGACGGGTCTGCCTCGCCCCAGTTCGGCCCGCAGCGACCTCCACCAGAGCGCGAGCGTGTGCCGTTGAGTGTAAGCAAGCAGCCACCACGCGGGCCGCCGAATCGCTCGCACGATGAGGAAGGGGCCACGCAAGAACCTGGGTTTCGACATGGGAGGTTGCTACCCGCTCTGTCGCCGCAATAAACAGTGCCGTCGCGTCACCTCGTTGTCGTTCGGATGTTGTCGTTCGGATGTTGTCGTTCGGATCGAGCTGTCTCGGATCGAGCTGTCCGGGTGTTCGGCACGGCTGAGTTTCGACGGCGGCCCAACGGGGTATGAAGCAACATCCCAGCCGCGCCAGAAAATTGGCCCGCACGGCGAGGCGTGGCGGTCGCCAACGCCCGGCACGGGGCAACCTCGTGGCCGTTGCGTACTCGTGGCCGTTGCGTACTCGTCGGCGTTGCCGTACTTGTCGGCGTTGCCGTGCTCGCCGTCGTCATCGGCCGCTCGAAGTTTGGTAGCCGCGACCAACGGCTAGCCGCACACGAGGATGGCAACTCGTCTCCGTTGCCCACAACCGGAGGGATCGGAACCACGACATCACACAAGGCAGAGAGATGAAGGGCCGTGTCAAGCAAGCAGCCGGGTCGCTGACCGGCAACGGAACGCTCGAGCGTGACGGCGCGAAGGACAAGATGGCTGCGAAGGCCAAGGACGGCGTGGAGAGAGTTCGTGACAAGGTCGACGAGGGCATCGACACCGTCAAGGAACGTCTCAATAAGCACTGACGTTCGCCGTGATCAAATCTTCTCAGCCGACGCCCACTCGGGTGTCGGCTGAGTCGCGCACCGCCCGTGTGTTCTGGGTTTCGTCCTCAGCCAACGAGGCGGCGCCGACGGGCGATCAGGGCAGCGCCGGTGCCCACTGCGACGAGGAGCGTCGCGACGAGCACCTGTGCTTGCTCAGGCGAGCCAGTCGCGGGGATCCGTCGAACTGTGTTCCCGGGAAGCGTTGTCCCGCCACCGGCGACGGTCGTGACGGGTGCGGCCTGAGCGCATGTGGGTGCCGTGAACACGTCGTTGTCCAAGGTGACGGCGGCGTTCCGTGCGAGGGCACGGCCATGCACGGTGACACCGTTAGTGACCGTGATCGACGACAGGGCGAGGATGTTGCCGACGAACACCGAACCGGTGCCGAGGGTGGCCGAGCTGCCGACCACCCAGAAGATGTTGCACTCCTGGGCACCGTTGATCAGCTGGACGACGCTGCCCGAGGCGGTGATCAGCGACGAGTCGGTCTGGAAGATGAAGACAGAGTTCGCGTTTCCAGCACCGTCGAGGGTCAAGGTGCCCGTCAGGCCGAGCGCGCCTTTGCTGGGGCCTGCGTACACGCCAGGCTGCAGGTTCAGGTTGCCGAGGTCGGCCGTCGTGGTGCCGTTCAGTGGCCTGCCCGCAGCGTCGATGTATGCAGCAGTCAGGTCGGACTGGGCCTGCTGAGCGGCGGCGTTGGTGGTGTCGGTGACGCCCGGCGCCAGCACGACACCTGGCGGGAACCCGGTGATGTCGCTGCCGGGCCACAACCCGAGACTGCCACCGAGGGTGCTGTTCCCCGTGTTGGTGACGGTCGTTGCGCCCAGCACGGCGTAGTTCTCGGCGGTTCCCATCGCGACGTCGGGGACGTCAGCGGCGTTGGCATTGTCGCCGATCACGAGCAACGCGGCAGGGGCGGCAATGCAGGCGATCAGGGTTACAGCGAGCCGCCGTCCAGAGCGGTGGGCAGTGTGGGAGTGGGGTCGCCAAGCCCGGGCGGAGGGCCCCGTGGTACTTGCCGCAATTCGTGAAATGCTCATCGCCTGCCCTTCCAAAGCCTGAACCCGGATTCTGAGAGACGTCTCGGTTCAGTGCTACGAGGTGCTTCCCACGCCGTCAGAAAACTAAACAGAAAGTGAACGATTGATTGCTCAGTGCCGCAATCGGGGCATCCATGACTCATGGCTCGGTCGCCGTCGGTAGGGTGGCACAGTGGCCCTCGACGGCAAGTTCGCCGCACTCGAACTCGAACTGCAGCGGCTGGGCCGCGTTGTCGTCGCCTTCAGTGGCGGAGCTGATTCCGCCTTCCTCGCCGTAGTCGCTCACCGCACGTTGGGTCCTGCGGCGGCGCACGCCGTCACTGCGGTGTCGCCTTCTTTGGCTGGCGACGAGGAGGCCGACTGCTGCGCGCTGGCCGCGGAATGGGGCCTGCGCTGGACGCCGGTGATCACCAACGAGATGGAGCGTGCTGCCTATCGGCTGAACGACACCGACCGCTGCTTCCACTGCAAGGCCGAACTGATGGACGTGGTCGCGCCGATCGCGACCGCCGAGGGTGCGGTCGTGCTGCTGGGCGTGAACCTCGACGACCTCGGCGAACACCGCCCTGGCCAGGCGGCGGCGCAGCAGGCAGGCGCCGAGTTTCCGCTCGTCGTCGCCGGATTCACCAAGGCCGACGTGCGTGCAGCCTCGCTGCGGCTCGGGCTGCGCACCTGGGACAAGCCGGCAATGGCGTGCCTGGCAAGTCGCATCCCCTATGGCACCGAGGTGTCGGTGGGGTTGCTCGGCCAACTCGATCGTGCCGAAGCCGCGTTGCGTCGGCTCGGTTTCCGCGAGCTGCGCGTGCGCCACTACGGCGACACAGCACGCCTGGAAGTACCGCTGGCAGACATCGCGTCCGTGGTCGAGCAGCGCGAGTCGGTCGTGCAGGCCGTGCGCGCCCAGGGCTACCGCTACGTGACCCTGGATCTCGAAGGTTTCCGCAGTGGCAACCTCAACGGTGACCGCACGGTGTTCTCACCAGCAACCGCTGACGGCAACGGCTGACGCTCGCACTGCAGGTCACACGCACCGTGTCCGGGCTGGCCCACCACGCCCGCGCACCGTTGCGGATCGCTTCACTCGGCCATCTACTGTCGCGCCCATGAAGCTCTCGATGAACATCAACTACTCCGGCGGGTTCAAGGAAGCCGTTGCGCGAGTAGTGGAGTTGGAGAAGGTCGGGCTCGACCAGGTGTGGATCGCCGAGGCCTACAGCTTCGACGCCATCAGCCAGGTCGGCTACCTGGCGGCGAAGACCGACAAGGTGGAGATCGGCACTGGCATCGTCAACGTGTACTCCCGCACTGCGGCGCTGATGGCGATGACGGCGGCTGGTTGCGACTACGTCAGTGACGGCCGGTTCATCCTCGGCATCGGTGCCAGTGGCCCACAGGTGATCGAAGGATTCCATGGCGTGCCGTACGAGAAGCCGATGCAACGCATCAAGGAGTACATCGAGGCCTGCCGAATGATCTGGAAGCGGGAAGAGAAGTTCGAGTATCACGGCCAGGCCGTGCAAGTGCCGCTGCCCGAGGGCCAGGGAACCGGCCTGGGCAAGCCGTTGAAGATCATCAATCACCCTGTGCGCGCCGACATTCCGATCTGGTGGGCGAGCTTGAAGGACCGCAGCGTCGAAGCCACGGCGGAGATCGCCGACGGCTGGCTGCCGATCATGTTCATCCCCGAGAAATACCACAACGTGTGGGGCCCGCAGCTGAAGGCCGGACTGGCCAAGCGCGACCCTGCACGCAAACGCCTCGACATCTCGGCCGGCGGCATGTTGGCCATCGACGAGAGCCTCGTCGGCGAGGAACGGACGAAGATCCTCGACTACGCACGTCCGAACATGGCGCTGTACGTCGGCGGCATGGGGGCACGCGGCAAGAACTTCTACAACGACATCGCCCGCGCCTACGGCTACGAGAAGGAAGCCGTCGATGTGCAGGATCTGTACCTCGAGGGCAACAAGGAAGCCGCCGCCGCGGCCCTGCCCGGCGAATGGCTGGAGCTCTCCCACCTGGTGGGTCCGAAGAGCTACATCAAGGAGCGGGTGGCGGCGTTCAAGGAAGCCGGCGTGACGGTGCTGTCGGTGAACCCGGTGGGCCCCAACCCGGTCCAACAGGTCGAACTGCTGCGCGAGATCGTCGACGGCTGAGCGAATGTCGTAGCCCTGCAGGTCGCGACCGCAGCTTTCACGCTGGTCGGATTGCAGACGTCGAGCGTGTGCGCTCGACTTTGCTGGAACGCTGGACGTGGTCGTCAACAACGCAGGCATCGAGCTGTTGGGCCCGGTGCACCTGGCCACCGACGAAGAAGTCGGCCGGCAGTTCGACACCAACGTCACCGGCGTGGTGCGCGTGGTACGGGCGGTCGTGCCGCACATGGTGGCCAACGGGAGTGGCGCCATCGTCAACGTCGGTTCTCTCGCCGGTCTCGTGGGCACGCCCTACAGCGGCCTCTATTCGGCCACCAAGCACGCCATCGAAGCGATCAGCGAATCGATGCACTTCGAGCTGTCGCAGCACGGCATTCGTGTTCGAGTCGTCGAGCCCGGCCAGTTCGCGACACAGCTCAATGCCAACAGCTTCAAGAGCGCAGCCATGACGCCCGAGTCCGCTGAGTTCGCCCGCTCCCAGCGCTTCCACACGGCCAGGCGCAGCATGGTGAACGGCGAGCCCGCCGACCCGCAGCTCTCGTGATTGCAACGAAGTCGCAGATGAGCTTCGAGGATTTCGACACGACGATGCGAGCCGCGCTCGACTGGTACGACTGACTCCCCGTTGCTTCGTTGATTCTTTCGGCTGCGCGGGCACCATCTGCAAACTACGCGGGAGTTGTTCGCCCAGGTCGCCGCCAGCGGCTACGGTGAGCGCACTTCACCTGGGGGAGGGACCGGTCATCGTGACGTTGCTCGACGTAGAAGACGTAACGGTGCGCTTCGGGGGCATCGTGGCGCTCGATGGGCTGTCGTTCACCATCGAGGAAGGCCACATCTGCGGCCTCATCGGGCCGAACGGAGCCGGTAAGACCACGATGTTCAACGTGGTCAGCCGCATCTACCAGCC
>JANONE010000117.1:0-5191 GCA_031420675.1 Ilumatobacteraceae bacterium
GGCCGGCTGGGCGCCGGCGATCGCCTCGGGCTGCAACGGGGCACGGGTGCCGACGCCGCACGCCGTCAGCAACAACAGGCCGCCGGCGACAATGGCGAAGGCTGGGCGGCGGACCATCGCACCAGTGTTATCGGGCGCAACGACGCATAGCTACGGTCGGCGACCGTGTTCATCCTTCTGGCAGGCGCCGGGGATGCCTCTGCGTCTGCCTCGAACGATTGCTGCGAGCGATCAGGCTCAGGTGAAGGCGGCGGCGAGCACGTCGGCGTAGGTGTCGGCGAGGTGGAAGGTCATCTGCTCGCGCACGCGCACGGGCACATCCTCCAGGTCGGGGCCGTTGCGCTTGGGCAGCACCACTTCGGTGAGGCCCGCGCGATGAGCGGCGAGAACTTTCTGCTTGACACCACCGATGGGCAACACCTTGCCCTGCAGCGTGATCTCGCCGGTCATGCCCAGGTTCGGCTTCACCAACTTGCCGGTGAGCAGGCTCACCAGCGCCGTGGTCATCGTGACCCCGGCCGACGGGCCATCCTTGGGCACTGCACCCGCCGGCACGTGCACGTGCACCCGCTTGGCCATGGTCGCTGGGTCGACGCCCAGCTCGGCCGCATGCGAACGAACGTAGGACAGAGCGATCTGTGCGCTCTCCTTCATGACATCGCCGAGTTGGCCGGTGAGCGTCAGCGTGGGTTCACCATCTTGTGCGAGCGCGAACGCGGTGGTCTCGATGAACAGCACGTCGCCGCCAGCGCCGGTGACTGCGAGGCCGGTGGCGATGCCGGGAACGTTGGTGCGCTCGGGGATGGAGTCGTCGACCTTGGGCCGACCGAGCCACACGCGCACGTCATCGACCTCCACGTTCACCGGCGGAATCTGCTGCGCTGTCGCGACCTTGGCGGCGATCTTGCGTGACAGCTTGCCCAGCTCGCGCTCCAGAGAACGCACGCCGGCTTCGCGGGTGTAACCGCCGATCGTGGTGCGGATCGCGGCCTCGCCCACCGTCACCTCGCCCTCGGCGAGGCCGGCGCGCGTCAGTTGGCGGGGCAGCAGGTAGCGCTGAGCGATGAACACCTTCTCGTCCTCGGTGTAGCCATCGAGACGGATGAGGTCCATGCGATCGAGCAGCGGCGCGGGAATGGTGTCGGCCACGTTGGCGGTGGCGATGAACACGACTTGCGACAGATCGAGCTCGACCTCCAGGTAGTGGTCGCGGAACGTGTGGTTCTGCGCGGGGTCGAGCACTTCCAGCAGCGCGGCCGTGGGGTCGCCGCCCCAGCCGCCAGGGCTGACCTTGTCGACCTCGTCGAGCAGTACGACCGGGTTCATGCTGCCGGCCTCGATGATGGCGCGCACGATGCGACCCGGCTGACTACCCACGTATGTGCGGCGGTGGCCGCGGATCTCGGCCTCGTCGCGCACGCCACCGAGGGCCACGCGCACGAAGTTGCGGCCCATCGCCTTGGCGATCGATTCACCGAGGCTTGTCTTGCCGACACCGGGAGGGCCGACCAGTGTCATCACCGTGCCCGCCGCGCGCGAGTCGCCGTCGGCGACGCCGCGGTCGGCGCGCAGCTTGCGCACCGCCAGGAACTCGACGATGCGATCCTTCACGTCGTCGAGGCCGTGGTGGTCGGCGTCCAGTTGGGCGCGGGCACCCTCGAGCTCGAGTTGGTCGGGTGTGCGTGTGGCCCACGGCAGCTCGAACACGCGGTCCAGCCAGGTGCGCACCCAACTGTGTTCCGGCGACTGCTCGCTCATCCGCTCCAGCCGCTCGATCTCCTTGGCCACGAATGCGGCGGTCTTCTCCGGGAGGTGGGCGCGCAGCCCGTCGAGCTGTGTTCGGTACTCGCCGACCACGTTGTCGTCGCCTTCGCCCAGCTCCTTGTGGATGGCGGCCAATTGCTGACGCAGGAGGTAATCGCGCTGCTGCTTGTCGACCCCTTCGGTGACATCGGCGCGGATTTGGGCCGAGACCTGCAGCTCGGCGATGTGCTGCCGGGCCCATGCACTGACCAGTGCGATGCGCTGCTCGACTTCGACGGCGTGGAGCACCACGGCACGCCGCTCGTCGTCGGCCTCGCTCCAGGAGGTGACAGCGTCGGCAAGCGCCCCGGGATCGGCGACAGTGCGCAGGATCTCGGGAAGGCGCCGGCTCTGGCGCAGCTTCGCAATCTCCTCCAGGACCACGCGCAGCTCGCGGACGGCAGCCTCCACTCGCGGTGTGGGCCGTGCTTCGGGGATCAGTTCGACGTCGGCGTGGTCGGCGCCACGCTCGCTGGGGTGCACCGCCACGAGGCGGGCGCGGCGCTCGGCCTGCAGGATGGCTGCCTGCTGGCCGTTGGGCAGGATGGCCGTGTTGGGAACGCGGGCGATGACGCCGATGTCGCCGGTGACGCCTCCGTTGGAGGGGGCGGTGAGGATCACTCGGCCGTCGCCGCGGCCTGCGGCCTCGACTGCCGAGCGGGCAGCCTCGTGATCCAGGGAGATCGTGACGACTGTGCCGGGCAGCACGATCTCAGGTAGCGGGAGAATGGGGAGCAGCGTGACCGTGGGAGCCGTCGTGTCGGACATAGGCACACCGTAGCGTCACAAAACTTGATTGCAACCTTGTCAATGTTGTGTCGGCGACGTAACGCAAGTCGTGCGTAGCCGCGTGAATCGTCGCGTCATTCGACCTTCGGTGGGTCCTTCAATGCCAGGTAGGCCACCACCAGGGCACCGAGCACGACGAACATGAGGACGCTCCGCAACAGCCAACGTAGAGTTCCGATGATGAAGCCGAACGCCCAGAACACCACTAGGGCGACGATGATCCAGCCGATGACAGTGCCGAGCGCAGACTTCATGAGGTTGAGCGTACGCCAATCGGCAAGCCGCTGACCCGGGGCGGGCGGTCAGCCGGCGGTGAGCGCGGCCGCCTTGGCCACGGCCTCGGCCCAAGTGGCCTTGGCGGCCAGCAGGGCGCGGAAGGGCATCACCATCTTGGGCATGCTCACGCCGAGCACGCCGCGCAGGCGCCCCTCGTAGCCGTACAGCGCCGCGAAGGCGCCATCCGTGCTGCCCGCGAAGAGGTGGACCTCGTCGCCGCCGTGGGCGCGGCCGACGAACTGGATGCGGCTGTCGAACTGGTCGCTCCAGAAGAACGGCACGGACTCGAAGGGGGTCGTCGGCTCGCCACGCGACACCGCGAGCAGATTGCGGGCGGCGGCGGCACCTTGCTCGGCAGCGTTGGTCCAGTGCTCGACGCGCATCTCCTCGTCGTCGAATCCGGCGAACGCGCCGTTGGGCCAGCGGGCGCAATCGCCCGCTGCATACACCCCCGGCACACCGGCGTTCAACGATGCGTCGCACACGATTCCGTCGCGCACCTCCAGCCCACTGCCCGCCAACCAGTCGGTGTTGGGCGCGACGCCGATGCCGACGACGACGACGTCGCTCGCGACAACGGCACCGTCGCCCAACCGCACCCCCGTGACGCGACCGGCGGTGCCATCGATGCCGACGATTTGCACGCCGCATCGCAGATCGACACCGTTGCGTGAATGCACGCTCGCTGCGGCCGCCCCCAGCTCGACACCGAGCCCGCGGATCAACGGCGAAGGAGCACCCTCGAGCACCGTGACGAAACAGCCGCGTTGCCTGGCGGTGGCGGCCACCTCCAACCCGATGAAGCCGGCGCCGATGACGGTGACACGCGCAGTGCCATCGGCGATGCGATCGCGCAACGCCACCGAATCGGCCAACGTGCGCAGCTCGAGGACACCGTCGAGCGCCGGCTGGTCGGGCAGGCGACGCGGCGATGCGCCGGTCGCGATGATCAGCCCGTCGTAGGGCAACGCTTGGCCGGCATCGAGCGTGACGACTCGCGCGGCCGTGTCCAGCCCGGTTGCGCGGACACCGAGTCGCAGATCGAGGTCCAGCGATCGGAAATCGTCGAGCGTGCGGAGGCGAATGCGTTCGACCTCCCACTCGCCGGCCAGCACCTTCTTCGACAGCGGCGGCCGGTCGTACGGAATCTCCGGGTCGGCGCCGACCAGCGTGATCTGCCCGTCGAAACCCTCCTGGCGCAGCGACTCGCAGGCGCGCAGGCCCGCCAGCGAGGCACCGACCACCACCACGTGTTGCATGCCGGATCGGCGCGGGCTCAGCCGACGACCGCGCGGGTCACTCGCCATCTGGTCATGTGTGGCAGCGTAGTCAGTGCGCGGAATTCCGCCGGTCCGGGAACCATCGAGGGCCTCGCGGCGTCGAACGCCCAGCGGTCCTGCCGCGCAACGAGGGAGCGAACATGGCACAGCGACGGAGTCGTCGGGCATCGGCATTAGTGGTGGCAATCGGGTTGCTCCTCGCCGCGTGCGACAGCGGGGGTGGCGCCGGCTCCACGACCACACCCACCTCCGGACCCGAGCCCGTCACCGGCGGCGGGCTCCCCGTAGGCGCGGCACCGCGCGTGTTCGGCCTCCAGCTCTCCGAGGGCCTGGCGCAGACCGTCCCCATCGAGCCTCCGGCCGTCGTGAGCGGTGACGAACTCGAGCAGCAACGCATCGCCGAGATCATCGCTCGCCTGCCCGAATGGCAGGGCTCCGTCAGTCAGCACCAGTCGTTCAACTGGCCCGTCCAGTCGACACCTCCGCCGCGCACCGGCAACACGATCACCGAGCCGTTCCCGCCCACGGACACCACACCCGTCGAACCCGTGGACAACGGACCGCTGACGGTCTTGCGCTTCCAACCTGACGGCGACGTGCCGATCGCCCCGTACGTGGCGATCACGTTCAACCAGCCGATGGTTCCTGTGGGAACAGTCGTTCAGGTGAACGGCAGCGCCGTGCCGGTCACGATCTCACCGGACGTTCCCGGCCACTGGCAGTGGATCGGTACCCGCACACTCCGCTTCGATGCCGACAGCCTCGTGATCGATCGGTTGCCGATGGCCACCGCTTTCACCGTGACGGTGCCCGCCGGCACCACGTCGGCCACCGGCGGCGAGCTCGCGGACGCGGTGTCGTGGTCGTTCACGACGCCCCCGCCGACGGTGCAGTCGTTGACACCCCAGGGCGAGAGCTTGCGTCGCGATCAGATCTTCGTGGCCTCGTTCGACCAGCGGATCGACCCCGCGGCGGTGCTGCAGACGGTGCACATGACGGCGAATGGCGACGAGGTTTCCCTGCGGCTGGCGACCGCCGACGAA
>JANONE010000118.1:0-9311 GCA_031420675.1 Ilumatobacteraceae bacterium
TCTCGACGGCCAACGCGACAGCAGGAAAACGGGCCAGCAACCGGCCCAACTTCACGAACCCGAGCGCCTCACGAGCAGACCAGTTGCATTCCGCCTTACCCCACGCGACCGGCGACCGGTGACCATCGACCGCGTGCAACCCGTGCGACTCGACTTGGTGCGTCCAGGTTGCCATCCGCGCCTCGGCCTCGCGCCGGTCGCGATCGAGCCGCCGCGTGAACACCCCCCGCTCGGCCGGCGACATCGCCACCATCTCCGCAACACCCGGCACCTCGAACGAACTCATGTACGTATCCTCGCACAAGGGTGTGACACAGTTGGCCGGCGCGCGAACTTCAGGTCATTCGACCTGCAGCATCCAGACGGTGAGGTCGAGCGATGACACGATCAAAACGCCGTGGCTCGCGGGTGCGATCACCGTGGCCCAACCGGTGTCCGCCCCGGTGGCGAACGGAACTTCCGGCACCGTCGTCGCCACCGTGTTGTCGACGTAGACGAACTGCACCGTGTCGTCGGCAGCCTTGGTGGCCTGCAGGTAGCGGCCGAGACCCAGCGCGCTCGGCTGCCAGCTGGAATCCACCGCCCCGCCGGGGAACCCGCGCCACTCTGCGTAGGGCGCATCGAGGGTGAACCACCCGTTGGATGTCTGACCCAGCACCGATTGCGCCTGGCTGAAGGTCCACGGGAAGTCGGCGGAGTCGGCGCCGGGCGGTATGTCGTGCGCCCGCACCAGCTGCCAACCGACGGTGGGCGCATAGAGAGCCGTCTGCCACGAACCCCTCGGGAACGCCGGGCTCTGGCCGCCGCTGACCACCAGAGTTGTGCCGGCGAACAGCAAGGTCGGCGCCATCGATCCGCGCAGCGGCGATCGCTCTATCGTCTGCCAGGTGTCGGCGGTGACGTCGTAGATCGCGCCGTCGAGTGCTGCGAACTCGGGCTGGTCGGCGATCCCCACGGTAGTACCGGTGATGGCGAGGTCAGGCGCCGGCAGCGGCTCGGTCGCCGGGCCCGGATCGTCCGTGAGCCCGCCGTACACCGCCAGCAGGGGGCCGGAGTGGGTGAGGCCCGGCCAACCGCGCGCACCGAGCGGGGGTGTGGCGCCCGCGACCCAGGGGCTACTGCCGACCTCCCAGCGGTACAGGGTCATCGCCGAGACGTAGCCGAATGCCGGCCGCGTGAGGGCTGCGAGCGTCGTGCCGTCGTAGGCCCACTCGTTCGACGCGACCGCTCTGTCCAACTCCGGCGACACGGACCAGGTGTCGGTCGCTGGGTCGTACACCTCGAAGCGGTTGCCGCGGGAATCGCCATTGTCGTACTGGTGCACGACGATGTGGTCGTTCACCGACACCTCGGCGTCGTTGCCGAACTGCTGATCGATCGGGAAGGGGGCCGACTGTGTCCACTCGTCGGTGGTCTCGTCGAAGAACGCGAGGCGGACGTCGCGTGCGGTGTCGACGGCTTCGGTCGGCTCGGTGCCGTTCCACAGCACGAGGCGGCCGTCGGTGAGGGTGCCCACGTAGGAGTAGCCGGTGAGGTCGAACGACGGGGAGGTCAGTTGTTGCCACGACAGTGCGTGTTCGCTGCCGACCGTGTTGGCGTAGGTGGGCACGGGCACGACCGGTGTCTGCACGGCGGAGGCGGTCGACGTCGATCCGCTGTCGGCTGGGCGCAACTGATGACCGTCGCGCACCGACAGCGCGGCGACGGCGACTCCGACGACAGCGACCGCCGCCGCCACGCGAACCGTCAGCGCCGTGTGGCGGCGCCGACGGCCGGCGCGCCAAGGCCCGTCGGCGGTCGGCGGTGCCGAGGGAACGGGGGCGAGGCGTTCGAGGAGATCGGTGAGATCAGACATGGTGCACTCCTTCTTCGATGTGGGCACGCAACGACGAGATGGCCTGATAGGTGAGCGCCCGCACCGTGCCTTCAGCGCAGTGCATGACGCTCGCGGTTTCGGCGCCCGACAACTGGGCGTAGTAGCGCAGCACGATTGCCTCCCGCTGGCGGGCGGTGAGCAAGCGCAGGCCGCCGTCCAGCATCGACAGGCGATAGTCGTCGGCCACCTCGGGTGCCGCGACGTCGTCGATCTGGGGCACCTCCCGAAGGCGCACCCTCAGCCGACGCCAACGGCTGCGGCACACGTTGAGCGCGATTGCCACCGTGTAGGGCCATGGGTCCGAGCCGGCTTGCACGCGATCCCAGTGCTGGCAGAGGCGCACCCAGGTCTCCTGGGCGATGTCCTCCGCGTGGTGATGATCGCCGGTGCTCAGCGCGGCCACACCCACCAGGCGGGCGTGGTGCGAGGTGATGAACTCGGTGAGGTCGTCGGGCGCGCGCATTCGTTGAGTAGTACGCACCGTAGAGCCTCGGCGTGTAGGCCTTGTGCCGAGCCGGCTCGGCCTGTCGCGCAGTGAGTTGTACGTGCGTGCGCTCGAGGCGTACCTCGGGCCGCCGAGCGATGACGAGCTGACGGCTCGTTTCGATGCCGTCTACGCCGACAGCGCCTCATCGCTCGACCCTGCGTTGGCGGCGGCTCAACTGCGCGCGATCGGCGACACGTGGTAGTCCTGCGAGGTGAGATCTGGTGGACCGATCTCGGAGTGCCTCAGGGCTCAGCTCCGGCCGGTGCACGCCCCGTGCTCGTCGTGCAGGCCGATGCAGTCAACCGTTCGCGCATGGGCACGGTGGTGGTCGCAGTCGTCACCTCCAATCTCGCGTTGGCGGAGGCGCCCGGCAACGTGCTCGTGCGAACGCAAGAGAGCGGCCTGCCACGCGACTCGGTCGTCAACGTCAGCCAACTGCTGACCATCGACAAGCGGGCCCTCACGCAGAAGGTCGCCGAGTTGTCGTTCGCGCTGCAGCGATGCGTCGATGACGGCATGCGGTTGGTCCTGGCGCTCTGAGGCCGGCGCAGGTGGGTGATCGCCTGCAAGACCGTTAGCCTTGCGGCGACAAACTAACCGGTCGCTCGCCGTAGACCGCTGGCCCGGCCCCTCGACACAACGTCAGGGATCGGAATAATGGGAAGCATCCCACCAGCCGAGGTGAATACTTCGCCGGATCGTTCGCAGGTCTCCTGCCGTTCGCTCCTCGCGGTGTTCGCTGCAAAGCGAGCACCTTCGAGTTGAAGCGAAAGGAGGTGTACATGACTACAGAAAATCCCCGTGCAGAGAAGGTCGCGGTGGTCGATGAGGTCGCCGCCAAGCTGCAAGCAGCTGATGCGGTGATCATCACCGAGTACCGCGGTCTGAAAGTGGGCCAGCTGGCCAGCCTGCGTCGCCGGTTGCGCGACGCCGGCGGCGAATACAAGGTGTTCAAGAACACGCTGGCTCGTCTCGGTGCCGAGAAGGCAGGTGTTCAAGGGCTCGACGAAATGCTGTTGGGTCCGTCGGGCATCACGTTCGTCACCGGCGACATCGCGGCGGTGGCCAAGGCACTGCGTGACGCAGCCAAGGTCAACCCGTTGCTCGTCATCAAGGGTGGCGTCATGGGCGGCAAAGTGTTGTCGACCAAGGACGTCGACTCGCTTGCCGAACTGCCCAGCCGCGAGGTGTTGCTGGCGATGTTTGCGGGCGCACTGCAGGCACCACTGGTCAAGACCGCTGGTCTGTTGCAGGCACTGCCGCGCAACTTCGCCTACGGCCTCAAGGCCCTCATCGATCAAAAAGAAGCGGCCTGATCGGCCGAACCGTGGCGGCTCGCCGCTGCACCCCACGTACTCAGCAAGAACTCACCAGGAGAAACACCGCAATGTCGAAGGAAAGCATCCTCGAAGAAATCAGCAACCTCACCGTCATCGAGCTCAAGGAGCTCCTCGACGCGTTCGAAGAGAAGTTCGGCGTCACCGCCGCTGCCCCGGCGGCCGTGGCCGCCGCTGGTGGCACCGCCGCGGCAGCGCCGGTCGAAGACGAGAAGGACGAGTTCGACGTCGTCCTCACCGAGTCCGGCGCCCAGAAGATCCAGGTCATCAAGGTCGTGCGCGAGCTGACCAGCCTGGGCCTGAAGGAAGCAAAGGACCTCGTCGACGCCGCCCCCAAGCCCGTCCTCGAGAAGGCCACCAAGGAAGCCGCCGAGGCTGCCAAGGCCAAGCTCGTCGAAGCCGGTGCCAGCGTCGAGATCAAGTGATCCCAGCGGCCTCGCGCCGTCAGAAATGTTGAATGCAGGGCCCGGGGTACCGCCCCGGGCCCTGCCGCGTCCCCGGCTCTGCATCGGAAAGCCTTGACATGCACCGGCCGAAGGGCTTACCGTTCGCCCCAACGGATTTGCCGCCGGGCTTCTGCTCTGAGCGGTTGACGACCGCGTGCCCCGCGGATAGGATCGGCCGTTGCCGTGCGTTCCGTGTCCCGCTACTCCTGTGTTTCGTGACCCTGCGCGCCCCCACTCCGTCGTGTGTGGGCCGATTGAGATTGAGGAGTAACACGTGGCCTCTCGTTCCGTGTCCCGCGAGCGCTATTCGTTCGCCAACCTTTCCGAGCCGTTGGAGCTCCCTGATCTCATCGCCATTCAGCGCGAAAGTTTCGAGTGGTTCCTGAACGAGGGTCTCGCTGAGACCTTCCGTGACATCTCGCCGATCAAGGACTTCAGCGAAGCGCTGCAGCTCGAGCTCGAGTTCGATCCCGACGACGAAGACCTACGCCCGCCGCCGAAGTTCACGGTGGACGAGTGCAAGGAGAAGGACATGACCTACAGCGCGCCGATCTTCGTGCGCGCCAGGTTCATGAACCGCAACACCGGTGAGATCAAGGAGCAGACGGTGTTCATGGGTGATTTCCCCATGATGACCGAGAAGGGCACCTTCATCATCAACGGCACCGAGCGCGTCGTCGTGTCGCAGCTCGTGCGCAGCCCCGGCGTGATCTTCGAGCCGGGCGAGCGTTTCCGTCTCCGTAACCTCAGCAAGCACCAGTTGGTCAAGGGCACCATCCACCCGTACCGCGGCGAGTGGCTCGAGTTCGATGTCGAGCAGAAGCCCGGCAAGGACGTCACTGCCGGCACTCGCGTTGCCCGCAAGCGCCGCATGGGCGTGTTCACGCTGCTGCGTGCGCTGGGCTACGACGAAGAGCACGCCCCTGGTTTCATCGAGCGCTTCGTCGCTCACTTCGACTTCCTCGAGGGCCAGTGGGAGAAGGAGCGCCACGTGGCGCCCACCCAGAACGAGGCACTCGTCGAGATCTACAAGCGGGCCCGCCCCGGCGAGCCGCCGACGGTCGAATCCGCGAAGGCCTACTTCCGCAACGCGTTCTTCGAGAACCGTCGCTACGACCTGTCGCGCGTGGGACGTTACAAGCTGGATCGCAAGCTGGGCACCGAGGTCGCCAAGCTCGACCAGCTGTTCGGCAAGGGCACCATCGAGCTCGGGTCGTTCTTCAGCACCGATCAGGACGACCCCAACCGCAAGGGCATCTTCAGCGATCCCGACGACGAGCACGTGTTGCGTCCCAACGAGGTGCTGTCGGTCATCAGCTACATGCTCCATCTCGTGAAGCAGGAGCCCGGCTACCGCCTCGACGACCAGGACCACTTCGCCAACCGCCGCATCCGCAGCGTCGGCGAGCTGATCCAGAACCAGGTGCGCATCGGCCTCAGCCGCATGGAGCGCGTGGTGCGCGAGCGCATGACCACGCAAGACGTGGAGGCCATCACGCCCACCACGCTCGTGAACATCCGCCCGGTGGTCGCCGCCATCAAGGAGTTCTTCGGCACTTCGCAGCTGTCGCAGTTCATGGACCAGGTGAACCCGTTGTCGGGCCTCACCCACCGCCGTCGCCTGTCGGCCCTCGGGCCCGGCGGCCTCAGCCGCGAGCGTGCCGGTTTCGAAGTGCGCGATGTGCACTTCAGTCACTACGGCCGCATGTGCCCCATCGAGACGCCCGAAGGCCCGAACATCGGCCTCATCGGTGCGCTCAGCACCTTCGCCCGCGTGAACCCCTACGGCTTCATCGAAACGCCGTACCGCGTGGTGAAGAACGGCAAGGTCAGCGGTGAGATCCGCTACATGGCCGCCGACGAGGAAGAGAACTACGTCGTCGCCCAGGCCAACACGCCCATCAATGCCGACGGCTCGCTCAAGGGCGACCGGGTGTTGGTGCGTCGCAGTCCGCAGGCCGCCAGCCTGGAAGACCTGCGCAAGATGCTGGAAGCGGAGAGCTTCTTCGGCGCTACCACCGACATCGCGTCGGTGCCGCCCAGCGAAGTGCAGCTGATGGACGTCAGCCCGAAACAGATCGTGTCGGTCGCGACCGCACTCATCCCCTTCCTCGAGCACGACGACGCCAACCGCGCCCTGATGGGTGCCAACATGCAGCGTCAGGCCGTGCCGTTGGTGCGCGCCGAGGCGCCGTACATCGGTACCGGCATCGAAGATCGTGCTGCCCGCGATGCGGCCGATCTCGTCCAGGCCACCGGCGACGGTGAAGTGGTCGAGATCAGTGGCGCGAGCATCACGGTGAACTACAAGGCCAAAGACGGGGAGGGGGGCGGTAAGCGGGTGTACCCGCTCAGCAAGTTCCGCCGCTCCAACCAGGACACCTGCATCAACCACCGCGTGCGCGTGAAGGAAGGCGAGAAGGTCGTCAAAGGCACCATCCTCGCCGACGGTCCCTCCACCGATCAGGGCGAGCTGGCACTGGGCAAGAACCTGCTCGTGGCACTGATGCCGTGGGAGGGCTACAACTTCGAAGACGCGATCATCCTCAGCGAGCGCTTGGTCAAGGACGACGTGCTCACGTCGATCCACATCCACGAGCACGAAGTCGATGCCCGCGACACGAAGCTGGGCCCGGAAGAGATCAGCCGCGACATCCCCAACCTCAGCGACGACATCCTGCGCGACCTCGACGACCGCGGCATAATCCGCGTCGGCGCCGAGGTCGGCCCGGGCGACGTGCTCGTCGGCAAGGTCACCCCCAAGGGCGAGACCGAGCTCACCCCCGAGGAGCGCCTGCTGCGTGCGATCTTCGGTGAGAAGGCTCGCGAGGTGCGCGACACCAGCCTGAAGGTGCCCCACGGCGAGAGCGGCAAGGTCATCGACGTGAAGGTCTTCAGCCGTGAGGAGGGCCACGAGCTTCCCCCCGGCGTGAACCAACTGGTGCGTGTCTACGTCGCCCAGAAGCGCAAGATCAGCGTTGGCGACAAGCTCGCCGGTCGGCACGGCAACAAGGGCGTCATCTCCAAGATCCTTCCGATCGAAGACATGCCCTACATGGCCGACGGCACCGCCGTCGACATCATCCTCAACCCGCTCGGCGTGCCCAGCCGCATGAACGTGGGTCAGGTGCTGGAAGCGCACCTCGGCTACGCGGCCCGCTGGGGTTGGCACGACGCGAAGAACAACAAGCAGATCGGCGACGAGCCGATTCGTGGCACCGAGACCAAGACCCGCCCGGTCACGAAGCCCAGCACGTTCATCGCCACCCCGGTGTTCGACGGTGCTCACTGGGACGAGGACGAGGCGGCCGGCAAGCACCCGACGATCCAGAGCATCTTCGACAACCTGAACCCCGAGTCGGTCGACGGCGTGCGTCTCATCCAGCACGACGGCAAGACCCCGCTGTACAACGGCCGCACCGGCTTGGTGTACGACAACCCGGTCACCGTCGGCTACATGTACATCTTGAAGCTCGCCCACCTGGTCGACGACAAGATCCACGCCCGCTCCACCGGCCCGTACAGCATGATCACCCAGCAGCCGCTCGGTGGTAAGGCGCAGTTCGGTGGCCAGCGCTTCGGCGAGATGGAAGTGTGGGCCCTCGAGGCCTACGGCGCGGCGTACTGCTTGCAGGAGCTGCTCACCATCAAGTCCGACGACGTGCTCGGCCGCGTAAAGGTCTATGAGGCCATCGTCAAGGGCGAGAACATCCCCGAGCCGGGCATTCCCGAGTCCTTCAAGGTGCTGATGAAGGAAATGCAGGCTCTGTGTCTCAACGTCGAGGTCCTTGCCAGCGATGGCAGCGAGATCGAGATGCGTGAGATGGACGAAGACGTGTTCCGTACCGCAGAGGAACTGGGCATCGATATCAGCCGCAACGAACGCGGCACCGACGAAGACGACCGCGAGCGTGAGGCCCGCCGGGCATCGCGCACGAGCGGCTACTGAGGAAGGGCGAACACACATGCTTGACGTCAACATGTTCGACCAGTTGAAGATCGGTCTGGCCACGGCCGACCAGATCCGGCTGTGGTCGCACGGCGAAGTGAAGAAGCCGGAGACCATCAACTACCGCACGCTGCGTCCTGAGAAGGACGGCCTGTTCTGCGAGAAGATCTTCGGGCCGACTCGCGATTGGGAGTGCTACTGCGGCAAGTACAAGCGCGTGCGCTTCAAGGGCATCGTCTGCGAGCGCTGTGGTGTGGAAGTCACCCGCAGCAAGGTTCGCCGCGAGCGCATGGGCCACGTCGAGCTCAGCGCGCCCGTCGTGCACATCTGGTACCTCCGCGGTACCCGTAGCTGGCTGGCGTACCTGCTGGCCGGCCTGGAGCCGAAGGAAGAGCTGAAGGCCAAGCAGCTGGAGAAGGTCATCTACTTCGCGGCGAACCTGGTCACGTGGGTCGACGAGGACAAGCGCCACAACGCGCTCACCAACCTCGAGGCCGAGTACATCGAAGAGCGCGACGCCATCCGCAAGGAGTTGGAAATCGCGATCGACCGGCGCTACAAGGAGCTGGAAGACGACGCGACCAAGAGCGAGGCCGAAGGTGCCGGTGGCGCCGACGCCCGCAAGCTGAAGACGGTCGCCGAGAAGGACATTGCCAACATCCGCGAGCGTTACGAGCTGGAGCTCGATCTCCTCGCCCGTACTTGGGACGAGTTCCGCAGCCTGCACTCGCGTCTGATCATCGACGACGAACTGCTGTGGCGCGAGCTGCGCGAACGCTACGGCGACTACTTCGAAGGTGGCACCGGCGCCGACGCGATCAAGTCGCTCATCGACCGCATCGACTTCGATGTCGAGGAAGAGAAGCTGCGCGGCGCCATCGACCACAACGCCAGTGGCCGTAAGCCGCTGTCGGCCCAGCGCCGCCAGAAGGCCATCAAGCGCCTCAAGATCGTCGCCTCGTTCAACCAGCGCGACGAGCACGGCCGGCGCCTGAACGACCCGAAGGCCATGATCCTCGACGTGGTACCGGTGATCCCGCCGGAACTGCGCCCGATGGTGCAGCTCGACGGTGGCCGTTTCGCCACCTCCGACCTCAACGACCTCTACCGCCGCGTGATCAACCGCAACAACCGCCTCAAGCGGCTGCTCGATCTGGGCGCGCCGGAGATCATCGTCAACAACGAGAAGCGCATGCTGCAGGAGGCCGTCGACGCA
>JANONE010000119.1:0-9893 GCA_031420675.1 Ilumatobacteraceae bacterium
GTGTCGACGACCACGCGCAGGGGCCCATCGTGCGCGCAGCGCCCGGCGAGCCGCCCTACCCGGAGACGATGAACCGGGGTGCCGTACGCGAAATCGGCGCCATCGACCCCGCAGTCGTGGTGGTCAAGGGCGATCTGTCCCAGGATGGCCGGCCGCAGGAGTGGGCTGCGTTCGAGGATTGCTACCGCGCCCCCTTCGGCGAACGGCTGCATGTGGTGCGCGGCAACCACGACGCCTATCAGGGACAGTCCGAGTACGCCGGCGACCAGTGGATCGAGCTACCCGGCGTGGCGATCGCCTTGCTCGACACCGTGATGCCCGAGCACACCACCGGCACCATCACAGGGGCGCAACTGGAGTGGCTCGACACCCGTGCCGCGGAAGCAGACCGTCCGGTCATCGTGATGGGCCACCACCAGCAGTGGATTGCCGGCAGCGCCAACGCCCACCGACCCGACGACTACTTCGGGCTGCACCCCAACGCCAGCGACGCGCTGGCGGCGGTGATCGCACGCCGCCACCGCATCGTCGCCTACACCGCCGGGCACACCCACCGTCACCGCGTGCGACACATGCCGTGCGGGGTGCCCAGCATCGAGATCGGCTGCGTGAAGGACTTCCCGGGCACCTGGGCCGAGTATCGCGTCTACGAGGCCGGCATCACGCAAGTCGTGCATCGCATCTCCAGCCGGGAAGCCCTCAGCTGGAGCCAACGCTGCCGGCACCTGTACCGCGACTTCGGAGTGGACTACGAGAGCTACGCGCTGGGCGCCTTGGAGGACCGATGCTGCAACATCCTGCCGCGGTGAGAGCCGCATTCGACGAAGGGGCCGGCACGCTGCTGTCCACGCTGCGCGCCATCACCCCCGCGTTCTGGGACCGAGCCGGCGCGCTCGGCGAATGGACCACCCGCGAGCTGACGGCGCACGCGCTGCGCGCCTTCGTCACCATCGAGGGCTATCTGGCGGCAGCCCCCGCAACCGACCGCGTGCTGGCTGACGCGCCCGAGTACTACGCAACGGTGCTCAGCGATCCGACGATGCATCAGGGCGTCGCCTCCCGCGCGCGTCAGGCCGGCCGTCAGTTGATCGACCCGGTGGGCGAAGCCGAGGCAACCATCGAGCGCGTGCTCGCACAGGTTGCCGCCACCGCCGACGACGAGCCGGTGAACACGTTCGCCGGCCAGATCACACTCATCGAATACCTCGCCACCAGAGTGGTGGAGTTGGGCGTGCACACGCTCGACCTGCAGCGGGCCACCGGCCAGCACCCACAGCTGCACCCCGACACCGCAGCGGTAGTGCTGTCGGTGCTCATTCAGCTCAGCTCGCCGATCCCGGTCATCCTCGCGCTGTCCGGTCGCGCACCGTTGCCCGACAACTTCAACGCTCTGGGCTGACGTGTCACCGACGGGCATGCTCCGCGAAGCCCTCAGGGCGGCCGATGTGCCGCCGTTCCACGCAATGGCGATGGCGCGGCGAGCGGCCGAGGCGGAGGCGAGCGGCCGGCGCGTGTTTCATCTCGAGGTCGGGCAGCCCGCGACGGGCGCACCCGCAACGGCGCGCGCGGCGGTCGCCGCGGCCATGGAACACGCCGACCCGCTGGGCTACACCAACGCACCCGGCTCGATAGCCCTGCGGCGGCGCATCTGCCGGTACTACGCCGAGCGCTACGGCGAAGAGGTGGCGGCCGACGAGGTGTTGATCGTCGCCGGCGCCTCAGCCGGTTTCACGCTCGCCTTCCTCGCCGCCTTCGATGCCGGCGATCGCGTGGGCGTGCTCGAACCCGGCTACCCCTGCTACCGCAACGCTCTGCTCGCCCTCGGTGTGGAGCCTGTGGCCATTCCCGTCGGCCCCGAGACCCGATGGGCGCCCACTCCCGAACTGCTCGACGCTGCGGGCAAGCTGGACGGTTTGGTGATCGCTTCACCGTCGAACCCGACGGGGACCGTGTTGTCGGCGGATCGTTTGGCGGCGGTCGCCCGCTGGTGCGCTGCGCATGGCGTGCAACTGGTCGCCGACGAGATCTACCACGGCATCACCTTCGAACGGCCGGCGTCGACGGTGCTCGCGGCCACACGCGACGCAGTATTGGTGAACAGCTTCAGCAAGTACTTCAGCATGACCGGGTGGCGCCTGGGCTGGATGGTGGTGCCGCAGCACCTGCGCGACGCGGTCGAGCGGTTGCAGCAGAACATCTACATCTGCGCGCCACACGTCTCGCAAGTGGCGGGGCTCGCCGCCTTCGACGCCACCGAGGAGTTGGATGGTCATGTGCAGCGCTACGCCGAGAATCGCACGCTCCTGACCGCCGGCCTCGCCACCGCCGGCATCACTCGCGTCGCGGAAGCTGACGGCGCCTTCTACATCTACGCGGATGTCACGGATCTCGCGCGCGAGGCCGGCGATTCGATGGCGCTGTGCTACCAGTGGCTCGACGATTTGGGCGTCGCCACCACGCCGGGGCTCGACTTCGATCTTGCTCGTGGACACCGCTGTGTTCGCTTCAGCTACGCGGGCAACGCGGCCGACATCGCCGAGGCCTGCGACCGCCTGCAGCAGTGGGCCCGATGACCGCGCCTGCAATGGACACGGCAGCGCCGGTCGCGAGACCGCTCGCGGACCTGCGCGTGATCGACCTGTCCACCGTGCTCGCCGGGCCGAACTGCGCGCGCTACCTCGCCGATTTCGGCGCCGACGTGATCAAGGTGGAACGTCCCGACGGTGGCGACAGCCTGCGCAACATGGCGTGGCGCGACCCTCGCGACGGCGAGGGTCTGTGGTGGAAGTTGGTCAACCGCAACAAGCGTGCGATTGCGCTCGACCTGAAGAACCCCGACGACCTGGCGGTGCTGCGTGGTCTGCTCACCGAGGCCGACGTGCTCGTCGAGAACTTCCGACCGGGCACGCTCGAGCGGCTTGGCCTGGGGCCCGCTGAACTGCTCGCGATCAACCCGCGGCTGGTCATCACCCGGGTCACCGGATTCGGTCAGACCGGCCCCTACGCCGGCCGCCCCGGCTTCGCCACGATCGCCGAAGTGATGAGCGGCCTGTCGGCGATCAGCGGCCTGCCCGGTGGCCAACCGCTGCTGCCGCCGATTGCGCTCACCGACGAGGTCACCGGCGTGGTCGCCGCCTTCGCGACGATGGTGGCGTTGCACAGTGGTGTCGGCCAAGTGGTCGACGTCAGCCTGCTGGAGAGCCTGTTCCAGCTGATGGGCCCGCTGATCAGCCTCTACCGCCTCACCGGCCAGGAGCAGGAGCGCCTCGGGGCCGGGCTTCCGTACAGCGTGCCCCGCGGCACCTACGAGTGCAGCGACGGCAAGTGGGTCGGGCTCAGCACGTCCAGCGACTCCGTGGCGGCGCGGGTACTGCGGGTGCTCGGCGTGGAGGGCGACGACCGGTTCACCACCTTCGCCGCCCGTATGGAACATCGCTCACAGCTGGAAACCGTCATGAGCGACTGGTGCCGACTGCATCCGCAGAACGAGGTGCTGCGCGCGTTCACCGATGCAGAAGCCGCGATCGGCCCGGTGATGACGATGGCCGACATCAGCACCGACCCGCATTACGCCGCTCGCGACGCGATCGTGGATCTGGATGGCACGCCGATGCAGGGACTGGTGGCCAAGCTGAGCGCAACACCCGGCGCATTACGTTGGCAGGGCCGGGCGATGAACGAAGACGGCGACGAGATCAGACGGAAGGGTTGGGGCGCATGAAGGCGTACGTAGCGGGGCCGTTGTTCGACGAGGGCGAGCGCTGGTGGATCGAGAGAGTGGAGCAGTTGGTCGCGCATGCCGGCTTCGAGACCTTCCTGCCCCATCGGGACAACCCGCCCAAGGACGAGTTCAACGTCCGCCAGATCTTCGAGAACGACAAGCGCGGTATCGACGAGTGCGACCTGGTGGTGGCCAGCCTCAATGGCGTCATCACCGATGACGGCACGGCCTGGGAGCTGGGGTACGCCTATGCCACCGGCAAGTATCTGATCGGGTTGCACACCGACTGGCGCAACCGCTTCGAGCACCAGGTCGTCAACCTGATGCTGGAATGCTCGCTGCACAAACTGGTGCGTTCGCTCGACGAACTGCGGGCGGCGCTGACGCAGTTCACAGGAACGGGCGGGCGCGCTCCCGTTCCCGCGTGATCGGATGGGGTCGGCTCAGGCGCTGAGCCCGATGGGGCAGCTGACGCCGGTGCCACCGATTCCGCAGTAGCCGTTGGGGTTCTTGGCCAGGTACTGCTGGTGGTAGGGCTCGGCGTAGAAGAACTCGTCCAACGGCTTCACCTCGGTGGTGATCGGGCCGTACCCTGCCGCCGCCAGGCGCTCTTCGTACACGGCCCTGCTGGCGTCCACCGCCGCCACCTGCGCCGGGTCGGTGGTGTAGATGGCGCTGCGGTACTGCGTGCCCATGTCGTTGCCCTGGCGCATGCCTTGGGTGGGGTCGTGGCTCTCCCAGAACACCCTCAGCAGTTGCTCGAAGCTCACCTGCGCAGGGTCGAAGGCCACGAGAACGACTTCGGCATGGCCGGTGCGACCGCTGCAGGCCTCCTCGTAGGTGGCGTTGGGGGTGAAACCGCCGGCGTAACCGACAGCGGTGCTGTACACACCCTCGGTCTGCCAGAACATGCGCTCGGCCCCCCAGAAGCAGCCGAGACCGAACACTGCGGTCTGCGTGCCGGCCGGCCACGGCGCGGTGAGCGGTGTACCGAGCAGGAAGTGCTGCTCGGGCACGGGCATCGTCTGGTCGGTGCGACCGGGCAGCGCCGTGTCGGGAGTGACCATCTCGGACTTGTGACGAAGGATCATGTGGCAAGGCTACGGGGCAGTTGCGACACGTGCCAGTGCGAGGTGTTGAACGATTGCGAAACTCGTCTCGCTAGCGTGAGAGATCGTGTTGCACCCCGCTGTCTCGATTCGCGCGTTCGCCGCCCACGACGCAGCCCCCGTGCTGGCGCTGAACAACGCCAACGTGCCCGAGTTGAACGAGCTCGACGCGGCAGAAGTTGCACGCCTCGCGGCGCTCGCCGAGGCGGCCCTGGTCGCCGAGGTCGACGGCGCCTTCGCCGGCTTCTGCTGGGTGCTGGGGCCCAACCAGCCGTACGGGAGCCTCAACTACGACTGGTTCAGCCGTCAGTACTCCGACTTCGTGTACCTCGATCGAATCGCGGTGCACCCCCAGTTCCGGCGCTACGGCATCGGCCGCGTCTTCTATCGCATGTTGGTGCAGCAGTTCAGCGGCGCGCGGCCGCTGCTGGCGTGCGAGGTGAACCTGCGGCCGCGCAACGAGGCCTCGCTGCACTTCCACCACTCGCTCGGCTTCCGTGAGGTCGGCCGGCAGGAGACCGACGGTGGCACCAAAACGGTGAGCCTGCTCGCGCTCCCTCTGGGTGTCGACGAGGGCTGATACAACGGCCCGCCGCAGAGGCAGAGGCTGAGTTCGGCACCGAGCCATCGGCACCTACGATGGAGCGCATGCGTGTAGCTGCGATTCAACATGACATCGTGTGGAACGATCGTTCCGCCAACTTTGCCCGGCTGGCACCGATGGTTGCCGCCGCCGCCGCCGGTGGGGCACGGCTGGTGTTGCTGAGCGAGACCTTCTCCACCGGGTTCGCCGTCAACGACCCCGATCTCGGCGAGCCGCAGGGTGGTCCGTCGTCGCAGTTCCTCGTCCAGCAAGCGGCGCAACACGGCGTGTGGGTGTGCGGCAGCTGCCCGGAAATCCCTGCCGACTCCGATCCGGCCGACACCCGTCCGGCCAACAGCTTCGTTCTCGCCGGGCCCGATGGCACCGTGCATCGCTACCTCAAGATCCATCCGTTCACCTTCGGCGGCGAGGATCGCCACTTCCGTGCCGGCACAGAACTGGTGCAGGTGGTGATCGAGGGCGTGCGAGTCAGCCCGCTGGTGTGTTACGACCTGCGTTTCGCCGACGAGTTCTGGGGCCTGGCCGCCACCACCGACCTCTACCTCGTACCGGCCAACTGGCCCGACGCGCGCCGGCTGCATTGGATGGCATTGCTGCAGGCCCGGGCCATCGAGAACCAGGCCTACGTGGTGGGTTGCAACCGGGTGGGCGAGGGCGGTGGATTGAAGTACGTGGGCGACAGCCGCATCGTCGACCCGCTCGGCGAGTTGTTGGCCACCGGTTCGCAGGGCGAGACGATCCTGTTCGCCGACATCGAGCCCGCAACCGTCGCCGGCGTGCGCGACAGGTTCCGCTTCCTCCCCGACCGCCGCTGAAGGCCCCAGGTCTTCGCCGAGGGTTTGCTATGCGAGCGTCTTCAGGCGCGTGACGGCTTCGTCGAGCACTTCCAAGCGCTTGCAGAAGGCGAACCGGACCAGGTGCCGGCCCTCGCGCTTGTTGGCGTAGAACACCTCGTTGGGGATGGCGACCACGCCGCACTTGTGCGGGAGCTCACGACAGAAGGCGAGGCCGTCGCCATCGGCGCGCAGCGGCCGGATGTCGACCGTCACGAAGTAGGTGCCGCTGGTGGGATAGACGGTGAAGCCGGCCTGGTGCAGCCCCGGCAGTAGCCGATCGCGCTTGGCCTGGAGGTCGGCGGCAAAGTCGGTGAAGTACGAGTCGGGCAGGTTGAGCCCGACGGCGATCGCGGGCTGGAACGGGCCGCCGCTGACGAAGGTGAGGAACTGCTTTGCCGTGCGGGCCGCATTGACGAGCGGCGCCGGGCCGCACAGCCAGCCGATCTTCCAGCCGGTGGTGTTGAACGTTTTGCCACCGCTGGCGATGGACAACACGCGGTCGCGCATGCCGGGCAGCGTGGCCATCGGGATGTGTTCGGTGCCGTCGAAGGTGAGGTGCTCGTACACCTCGTCGGTGAGCACGATCAGGTCGTGCTCGATCGCGAGGTCGGCGATGCTCTGCAGCTCCTCGCGGCTGAGCACCTTGCCGGTGGGGTTGTGCGGCGTGTTGACCAGCAGCAGCTTCGTCTTCGGCGTGATCGCCGCGCGCAGTTCGGCGATGTCGAAGCCGTAGCTCGGCGGGCGCAAGGTAACCGGCTTGGGAACTGCCCCGGCCAGCGCGATGCAAGCCTGGTAGCTGTCGTACATCGGCTCGAACAACACCACTTCGTCGCCCGTGTCGAGCAGGCCGAGCAGTGCGCCCGCCAACGCCTCGGTGGCCCCGGCGGTGACCAACACCTCGCGTTCGGGGTCGTAGCCGAGGCCGTAGAAGCGTTGCTGGTGGCCGGCGATGGCCTGGCGCAGCGCGGGCATCCCCTGCCCCGGCGGGTACTGGTTGAGCCCGCCATTGATGGCCGCGATCGCTGCGTCGAGCACTTCGCGCGGCCCATCGGTGTCGGGAAAACCCTGGCCGAGGTTGATGCTGTCGGTGGCCACGGCCAGGCCCGACATCTCGGCGAAGATGGTGGTGCCGAAGCCTTGCAGCTTGGCGGTGAGGTACGGCTCTCGTGACGACGGCACATTGGCAAGGTTAGACAGTGTCGAGGAGGTGGACTACGAAGTCGGTGTCGACCCCGATCTCCCAACCGTCCACTACGTACCGCTCGCCTGGCTGCAGCAGATCGGTGTACGGCGCTTCGCCGATCATGGGGACGATGCGCCGGATCGAGCCGTCCGCCACGTCCACCTCGTGCACCGCTACGCCGGCGGCGGGCAGATGGCCGTCGAGGCCGTCGTCGGTCAACAGTTCGACGGTGTACACCGGGCCGCCGCCCCTGTCGAGCACGATCATCCTGGTGCCCAACTCCCCCGAGGAGGGAGCGAGTGTCACGTCGACCTCTCCGGACGCAAGCTCCACCACGTCGGCGGCGGGCAGCCAACCGGCGAGGAGCAGGTTCACCGCAAGCGTGCCGGGCGCGTCGCGTCGCGTCGGGTCGACCTCGCGCGGCGCCGCGCTGTTGCTCATCACGTCGAGCCCGCTGAGGTACCGACCCGCTTCGTCGACGCCACTGTGCACCCAGCCGAGCGTGTGGCCGATCTCGTGCTCGACCAGATCCAGCGGCGGCGCATTCGCCCACTCGGGGCCGAAGTCGTTCGCACCGACATATGCCGCTCGCCGCGAGATGAAAACCGGACACGGTGCCTCCGTCGGGCACGGGTCACCGCCGCTGCCGAAGCCACCCGGGTGGTCGGCGTCGTGTTCGGCGTCGGCCACCACCAGCACGGCCTCCGCGTTGTCGCCGGCGCCGGCGATGGCCGCGTCCACACACGCCTGCGGTTCGTCATCGCGGGCGATCGTCACCTCGCCTCCAGCGCTGAACACCGGCCGGTACTGGCCGTGCGACAGTTGCGCGAAGTACGACTGCACGCGAGCACTCACCACTTCAGTCACGGCCGTGGGCGTCAAGGGCAGTCGCAACGGCAGCCCGCCATAGATCGCTGCCGTGGTGTCCGCGGGTACATGGCAGACCCAGACCTCGAACTCGTCGTCGCCCAAGGTGCGCCACCCGCCGGCCGACGACGATGCGAGCAGGGAGGCGAGTGCACCGCCGACTGGCGGTGACGTGATCGGCGCGGTCGGCGCGGTGGGGCCTTCACAGGACACGGAGGCCATCATCACGACCAGCCCCACCACGACCGGCCTCATCACGACCGGCCTGGTCACGACCGCACCCGTCAGCCGTCGCCAGCGCATGGATGCAGGCTAAGGCTTCGGTGTCCACGCTGTGGGGTGCGACTGATCCCTCGCGCGTGAGAGCATGGAGCAATGCGCGTGTCCTCTCTTCGACTTCGACTGCTCGGCAACCCTGTGTCGCGCACCATCCTCTCGCTCTGGGGGTGGCTGATGATCGGCGTGGTCGTGATCGTCTTCGTACCGCTTACATTCGGGGTGTTCGTGGCGACTGCCCCGTTCGACAAGGGCCGCTACCGAGCGGGCTGGATGTTCCGCCGCCTGTGCGTCGTGCACACCTGGCTGAACCCGATGTGGAGCTTCGGCACCAGCGGCCTCGAGATCACCGACCCGCGGCGGCCGTACGTGGTTGTTGCGAACCATGAGAGCTTCGCCGACATGCTGCTCATCTCGCACCTTCCGTGGGAGATGAAGTGGCTCGCCAAGGAGGCATGGTTCCGCTATCCGTTGGTCGGTTGGTTGATGTACATGGCCGGCGACGTCAAGATCGTCCGCGGCAACAAGCAGAGCATCGTCACCGCCATGAAGGGTTGCCGCGAACGCCTCGACAGGAACGTCAGCGTGATGCTGTTTCCGGAGGGCACCCGCAGTCACGACGGCGTGATGGGCGAGTTCAAGGACGGCGCGTTCCGGCTCGCGATCGAGTCCGGCTGCCCGATCCTGCCGCTCGTGGTGGCAGGCACCCGCGAGGCCATCCAGAAGGGTGATTGGCGATGGAACGTCACCAGCGCCGAGGTGCGGGTGCTGCAGCCGATCGAGACCACCGGTCTCACCAAGGACGACGTCGGCGACCTGCGCGATCGTGTCCGTGCGCTCATCTCCGACGAGCTCGCACTGATGAAGGCCTGACGCTCGGACATGCCTCACCTGTTCGCCAGCGACGACGACAGCGATCTCGAGCGCGCCGAACGCGACGTGCGGGCCGCGTTCACCGGGCTCGACCTCGACCTGACATCGCTCGCCGCCGTCTCTTACATCTTGCGCGCCGCCACCGCCGTGCGCAATCACATGGAGGGCGGCAAACTCGCGCAGCACGAGCTGAGCTGGAGCGCATTCACGACGTTGTTCGTGCTCCGCGTGTGGGGCGAGATGGATGCCCGCTCCTTGGCCCAGGAGGCGGGAGTCACCGCTGCCACCCTCACCGGCGTGATGAAGACCTTGGAGGCACGCCAGTTGCTGCGCCGCAAGCACGATCGCGCCGACGGCCGGCGGGTGTTGGTGGGCCTCTCGCCGCGTGGCCGCAAGGTGGTCGACGAGATCATGCCCGCCTTCA
>JANONE010000120.1:0-1964 GCA_031420675.1 Ilumatobacteraceae bacterium
GCGGCGGCCCGATCGCGATGGAGCGGCTTCTCGCGCTGCCGAGCGTGCGCACCTGCATCTCGTGCGCGCCCTGAGCCGTATGGGGAAAGACTGAGGTTTTCGACGACACTACGGTGAGAATGCGCCATGGCATTCGGTCAACAGTCAGGTCCGCCCGCGTCGGCGAGGCAGGTGCAGGAGCTGCTCTCGTTGCTGCAGGATGCCGGCCACACCGACTTCCGCGACGCTCGTGGTCCGATGGGTTTCACACAGCGCCAGGCGGTCGGCAAATTCACCCGCGACGAGGCGGCCGCGTTCATCGAGCAGCTGCTGAACGAGAGCGCCGAGCAGAGCGAGCCGACGGCCACCAAACCGACGGCCGCGGCCGCACGGCCGAGCGCTGCAGAACAGGCATTGGGCAAGTATCCCGCCGAGCAACTCGCTGCCGAGCTGCAGCGGCGCGGCTGGATCGTCGTCGAGCCATAGCACACACCTCGAGACGACGGCATCGAATGTCGCACAGGTTGCGACATTCCGTGACAGCGTCGCCGGTCACGTGACGACGTTCTGCGGGTCAGGGGGTCAGAAGGGCGTCGAGATGGCGCTGCAGTTGCTCGATGCCGGTGCGCTTGGTCGCACTCACCCACATGATGTCGCCCTGGTCGAGCTCGCACCCCTTGGCGAGATCCTTCTTGCGGGTGGCCAGCTTCGACGGTCGCACCTTGTCGAGCTTGGTGGCCACCACCGTGTGCGGCACGCCGCTACCGCGCAACCAATCCAGCATCTGCACGTCCAGCTTGGTCGGGCCGATCTCGCCATCCACCAACACGAGCACCAGTTCCAAGCCCTCGCGCTCGAGCAGGTAGCCCTCGATCATCGCCTGCCACGTGGACCGCTCGCGGCCGGGCACCTTCGCATAGCCGTATCCCGGTAGGTCGACCACGGTGCCACCCGACGGCAGCACGAACAGGTTCAACAGCTGAGTTCGGCCCGGCGTGTTCGACACCTTCGCGAGCTGCCGCCGGTTTGCGAGGGCATTGATGAGTGACGACTTCCCCACGTTGCTGCGACCCACGAACGCTGCCTCACACGGTGTGGGCGGCAGGTCCGAGTAGCGCTTCGCCGAAGTGACGAACGTGAAGTGAAGCGGCACAGGCCTCAGCCGAGGCCGCTGAGGAAGGCGTTGATCGTGACGTCGAGCGTTTCCTGCGACTGCGCTATGGCCCAGATGATGAACCCGGCGGTGGTGGGATCGTTGGCCCCGACGAAGAACACGCCGCCGTCGGCGGGGGTGTATGCGACTCCGTCGAGCCCGCCCAACGTGGCTGGCGCCACCGGTGAATCACCCGCCAGGATGGTGGCCAGTTCGTCGACAGCCGAGCTTGGCAGCGCCGTGTCGGGCAGGAACAGGAAGATGCGAGTGATCGGCGTAGACCCACCGTCGAACACCTCGATAGCGGCGATCCTGCCCGATTGAGCGCCCGTCTGGGCCGAAAGGTCGAGCAAGATGGTGAACGTGTCGATCAGCGAGGGGTCGACATCGGTGAACGTGAAGCCGCCGTTGGGGGTCACCTGGCTGGCCAGCGCGGTGACCGTCTTGTTGCTGCCGGTCGGCTCGGTCACCGGCGGTGTCGTGGCCGGCGGGGCCGTGGCCGGCGGGGCCGTGGCCGGCGGTGTCGGGGTGGGAGGTTCGGTGACGGGCGGAGCGAGGTTGGCGAACAACGGGTCGAACGCACATCGGTTGGCGCCGAGGCTGTCGGCGAGGTCGGAGTTGGCTGCGACCCGCGCATCGAACGAACCCGTCTTGGCGTCGACGGTGGCCTGATCCGCGGCCGATGCAGCAGCGGCGATGTCGTCGAGCAGATCGATTTGGTCACTCATGTTCGCCAGCAGCTCTTTCGCATCACTGACGGCGGATGCGTCGCCCGCGGGCACCGCCGGCTTCTTGAGGCCGGCGAGGGCATCTTCGAAGCTCTTCGAGGCGG
>JANONE010000121.1:0-3958 GCA_031420675.1 Ilumatobacteraceae bacterium
GTCAATGACTCCTCGGCGACACCGGCTGCGCGTTCCTCACCACGGGCCTTCAAGTTGCCGGTCACTGCACCGATCGCCCAGTTGTACGAGAACCGTGCAGCACCGCAGTAAGAGCGCAGCAGACGTTCCTGCGCCGGAGACGGGTCGACGGTGAACACCATTGCCCGTGTCACGTACTCCGGCTCGTCACCCACATCCTCGATAATGCCCAAGGGGTGTGACAGCGCTCGACTATTCCCCCACTATCTCACCTTGCTGCCGAACCCAGCGTTCGCTGAACCCGTCCGGCTGCGTTGCGGCTCAGCCGCGGACGAAGTGCACGGTGTGGTGTCGCATCTTCAACGCGCTCACACGCGTCGCCACAGCAGTTGGGTCGCCCGTCAGTGCTTCGGCGATCAACCCCGCCAGTTCGGCCATGTCGGCCGTTCCCATGCCCCAGCGAGTGGCTTCACTGGTGCCGAGACGCAGCCCCTCGCCGGTCGGCAACCCGATGGCCGAGGCGAGGAGGTTGGCGTCGCGTAACCGCAGCGCAGCAGCGTGGCCACCGCCCCAACGCTCGGCGTGGAGTGCCAGTTGGTGCGACGAGGTGGCTCCCTGAGGCGTGGTGAACACGGGCAGGCCGTGTGCTGCGAGTGCTGCCGCGAGTGCCGCCGCGTTGGCCACCATCGCCTGCGCGTAGGCCGCGCCGAACTCCAGCCAGTCGAGCAGCCCGAGTGTCAGTGAGGCGATGACTCCAGCGTCGAAGTTGGCGGTGAGACCAGGGTGGGCGATGGCGTCGATGCGAGCAGCCAGCGCCTCGTCGTTGGTGAGCAGCACCCCGCCCGCCGGCCCGCCGAGGCTCTTGTAGGTGCTCATCGACAGCAGGTCGGCGCCAAGATCGAGCGGGTTCGGCCACACGCCGCCGGCGAGCAGGCCGCTCACGTGAGCCGCGTCGTACAGCACCTTCGCCCCGTGCGAGTGGGCGATGTCGGCCACCTCGCGCACCGGGTGCGGGAACAGGTTGAGGCTGCCCCCGATGGTGACCAGCTTCGGTCGCACCTCGGCCACCAGCCGAGCCAGACCGGCGACGTCGACCGTGTAGTTCACCAGGTCGATCGGGGCGTGGTGGATCTGCAAGCCATACAGCCCGGCCGCGCCGCGCTCGTGATGGGTGACGTGGCCGGCGACCGACGGCGGGGGCACGACGATGGCATCGCCCGGAGCGCATGTGGCCATGAAGCTGTACAGGTTGCCGATTGCACCCGATGCGACCCGGACCTCGGCGAAGCGGGCGCCGAACACCCTGCAGGCGACGTGCATCGCCGCCACTTCGATCGCCTCGATCGCCTCCAGGCCGGTCTCGTACTTGTCGCCCGGCCAACCCAGGCTGGGCCTGCTCGACAGACCGGCGGCGAGAGCCTTCTCGGCCCGCGGGTTCATCACGTTGGCGGCAGGGTCGAGGTTGATGCAGTCGTCCTCGTGGATCACACGGTTCTCGTCGATCCAACCCCAGATCAAGCGGTCGATCTCGTCGGGCGACCGGCCTTCGATCTCCGCGAGCAGGGTTTGCTCACGTACTTGGGCCGATTCGCTGATCCATTGACGATTCACCTCGCCAGTCTCGTGGAAACCGAACCTCATCACCCACTTCGCCCCGGGCCGCGACGGTTGGGTTCAGCCGGCGGGGACGAGGCGACGCACGGCCAACCGCCGACTCGTCGGGATGCTGCCCTGGCGGACGACGTCGCCCGTGCGCGGCGAGTGGATCCACTGTGTAGCGCTGATGGCGATGCCGACATGACTGATGATGCCTGTGCCGGGTGCCGACTCGAGGAAGATCAGGTCGCCGGGCCTGATCGCCTCAGCGGTCCAGTCGACTGCAGTGCCGAGTTTGATCTGCGCTCCGCTGTAGTGGGGCAGCGAGATGCCGATCTCGGCGTAGGCAGCCAGTGTCAACCCGCTGCAATCCCAGCTGTCGGGCCCGGCGGAGTTGAACTTGTACGGCTCACCCAGCTGCGCACGCGCGAAGTTGAGCACCTTGGCCATCCGGCCGTCGGGGTTGGCGGCCACCGGGGTGACGTTGTCGATCGGGGCGATCGTCGGTAGCGACCCGCCGGCCGGCACTGCCAGCTGCATGCCCGGGTAGATGCGGCTGTTGAGGGTCAGCTTGTTCAACGAGAGCAGGTCGGCCACCTTCACGCTCAGCGACGGCGCGATGCGCAGGAGGTAGTCCCCCGAGCGCACGATGTAGACGAGGGCCGCAACCGGTTGCACTACGGGAGTGGGGGCCGGTGCCGGCGAAGGGGTCACGGCCGGCAGCGTTCCGCCGGCCGGGACGGTCAGCTGGGTACCGGGGTGGATCACGCTGGTCGCGGTGAGCTTGTTGGTGGAGAGCAGAGCCGAGAGCTTGACGCCCATCCTGGCGGCGATGCCCGACAGGTAGTCGCCCGCCCGCACCGTGTACATCGGCGCCGGTGCCGGTTGTGCAGGCGCAGTCGGGGCGGCTGGGGCCGGCAGGGTACCGCCCTCGGGCACCACCAACTGCATGCCCGGATAGATCAGGCTCGTCACGGTGAGCTTGTTGGTGGAGAGCAGCGCGGAGAGCTTGACGCCCATCTTGGCGGCGATGCCAGACAGGTAGTCGCCGGCCTGCACCATGTAGGTCTGGGCGCCGGCAGCCGGCGCGGTAGGGGAGGGTGCACCTGCATGCGCAACATCCGCCAGGCCCATGGTCCCGGTGCCTAGGGTGATGAAGGCGACGACAATGGCACGGTGAAATCGAGTCATGGTGTTTTCTTCGGCAGCATGACCGTGCAACTTTACGGTTTCTTGACCCTGTGTTCGTCGAGTCAGCAATTGCTCGCTGCCTTGACGAGCGGATAGGGGTTCACCGCCGCGCCTCCACGCCGGTGGACCTCGAAGTGCAGGTGTGGCACCCCGGCGTTGCCGGTTGTGCCGACGTAGCCGATGAGATCGCCGGCCTTCACGGGCGAACCGACACCCACTCCGTCGGCGAAGGCACTGAGGTGCGCGTAGAAGTAGTAGCTGCCGTCGCTGGCGGTGAGCCAAAGAGCGTTACCTGACAACGAACCTGGGGAGTCGAGCTTCCGCTTCGTGATCTTGCCGTTCTGCACCGCGAGGAGCGATGTCCCACTGGCCGCCGCAATGTCGACGCCTTGGTGCTTGCGGCCACCGCTGCGTGGTGCTCCCCACGTGTCCGCGAACCTGCACGTTGCTGTCACAGGGAAGGCCGCTAGGCCGGGCACCGCAGCGGGTGGCTGCGTCGTCGGGCCGGAGGCGGACGCGGCGGCGTTGGCCAAGATCTCTGCAGTGGCAGCATCGAGGCTGCCGGTAGCGGGAAGCCCCTTGGTGGTCTGGAAGGTCTTCACGGCCGTTTCCGTGCCGGAACCGTAGGCGCCGTCGGCCCCGCCTCGCAAAGTGATCCCCAAAGCGACGAGCTGTTGTTGCATTTGCACCACGGCCGCTCCGCTGGAGCCTTTGGCGAGCAATGGCGTCGGTGGAAGCACACCCAACGCTGTCGCGGTGGGGATATTCACGATGCCGCTCGCGGTCAAGCCTCGTTTGCCCTGGTAGTCCTTCACGGCTGCCTCGGTGCCAGCACCGAACACCCCGTCGGCGCCGCCGCGCACGGTGATCCCCGCCGCGATCAACTGTTGCTGCACCTGCGTAACCGTCGTCGAGCGGTCGCCGCGCTTGGCAACAGCCCCGCTGGTCACGTCCGCCGGCGCCCTGGTCGCGGCGCCACTTGACGCGTATGCAGGAGTGATCGCAACCTGTAGCAACACGACGCTGCCGCACAGCACGATGCGCCGAAGGCGCCGAGACCGATGGAGCATTCCGCTTTCCTCCGTTTCGCCGCTGGCGAGATCGTACGATCCCCGACAGCGTGAGTCCAGGCATGTCGACATGAAACTGTAATAAAGCTGACGAACCCGGCGCGTGTCGACGACTCGCGTGG
>JANONE010000122.1:0-9558 GCA_031420675.1 Ilumatobacteraceae bacterium
CCCAACCTGGCGGTGCTGACCTACGGCACGAACTACACGGTGAAGGCATACAACCTCAGTGGGTACGCGCACTACCTGTTCGATGCATCAGCGGTGATCCTCGCCGACCCGCCGGCTTGATCGCTACACTGGTCCGCTGCACGGGCTGATCTGAGAGCTGCCAGCTGGCACCGGTCCCGTTCCAACATCGAATCTCTTCCCTGGAGGAACCACCATGTCCACGCTCGGACACCATGACTTTCGCGTCGCCGATCTCTCGCTCGCCCCGTTCGGCCGCAAGGAGATCCACCTTGCCGAACACGAGATGCCCGGCCTGCGTGCGCTGCGCAAGGAGTACGGGCCGTCGAAGCCGCTTGCCGGGGCGCGCATCTGCGGCTCGCTGCACATGACCATCCAGACCGCCGTGCTGATCGAGACGCTTGTCGAGCTCGGTGCCGAGGTGCGCTGGGCCAGTTGCAACATCTTCTCGACGCAAGACCACGCTGCGGCGGCCGTGGCCGTCGGGCCGAACGGCACCGCGGAAGATCCCCAGGGCGTCCCCGTTTTTGCCTGGAAGGGCGAGACGCTGGAGGAGTACTGGTGGTGCACCGATCAGATGATGACGTGGCCGGCCGGTCCGAACGGCGAAGAGAACGGCCCGAACATGATCCTCGACGATGGCGGCGACGCCACGTTGCTGGTACACAAGGGCCGCGAGTTCGAGATTGCCGGGGAGGTCCCCGATCCCACCAGCGCCTCCAACGCCGAGTTCGCCATCGTCCTGGGTCTACTGCAGCGCAGCCTGAAGACCGACCCCAGCAAGTGGACCCGCATGGCCGCCGAGATCAAGGGCGTCACCGAGGAGACCACCACCGGCGTGATGCGCCTGTACAAGATGCACGAGCGCGGCGAGCTGCTGTTCCCCGCGATAAACGTCAACGACTCGGTCACCAAGAGCAAGTTCGACAACCTCTACGGCTGTCGCCACTCGCTGATCGACGCCCTCTGCCGGGCCACCGACGTGATGATCGCCGGCAAGGTCGCCGTCGTCGCCGGCTACGGCGACGTTGGCAAGGGCTGCGCCCAGGCGCTCACCGGGCAGGGCGCCCGCGTCATCATCACCGAGATCGACCCGATCAACGCGCTGCAGGCAGCGATGGAGGGCTACCAGGTCACGGTGCTGGAAGACGTCGTCGGCAGCGCCGACATCTTCGTGTCGTCCACCGGCAACGACCACATCATCACGGTCGACCACATGCACAAGATGAAGCACAACGCGATCGTGTGCAACATCGGCCACTTCGACAGCGAGATCGACATGGCCGGCCTCGCGCGCAGCGGTGCCACTCGTGACGAACTGAAGCCGGGCACCGACCTGTGGACGTTCGACGATGGTCACGCAATCATCGTTCTTGCCGAGGGTCGTCTCGTTAACCTGGGTTGCGCCACCGGCCACCCCAGCTTCGTGATGAGCTGCTCGTTCAGCAACCAGGTGATCGCCCAGATGGAACTGTTCGCCAACACCGAGAGCTACCCGCTGGGCGTGCACGTGCTGCCCAAGAAGCTCGACGAGAAGGTCGCTGCGTTGCACCTCGACGCTCTGGGCGTGAAGCTGACCAAGCTCACCGACGAGCAGGCCGAGTATCTGGGCATCGACCCCAGTGGCCCGTTCAAGAGCGACCACTACCGCTACTGAGCGCCTTTCCGCCTGCTTCCGGGCCGGTCAGTGGGCGGTGGCGAGCACGGTGCGGTCGCCGTGCATGCGCATGCGCGGAAGGAAGAACTGCACCATCGGGCCGATGCCGAAGGTGAAGGCGACGGTGCCGACACCGACGGTGCCCCCCAGCGCGATGCCGGCTGCCAGGACGGTGAGCTCGATCACGGTGCGGGTGGTGCGGATGCTGATGCCGCGCTTGGAAATGCCCAGCATCAGGCCGTCGCGCGGGCCGGAACCGAGGCCGGCACCGATGTAGAACCCGGAGCCGACACCGATCGAGAGCAGTCCGCCGAGCATGTACAGGATGCGGGGAACGAGCAGGTCGGTGTGCGGGAGGTGGTCGTCGATGAGGTACACGACGAGCCCGATCTCGATCGCGTTGAGCAAGGTACCCAGGCCCATTCGCTCGTGCAGCGGGATCCACAGCAGCAGGATGAACACACCCGTGATCGCGATGATGATGCCGATGGGGATGCCCGTCTTGCGCTCCAGTCCTTGGTGCAAGACGTCCCATGGGGCGACGCCGAGCTCGGCGGTGAGGAAGCAGCTGATTCCGAGGCCGAACAGGGCGAGGCCGGCGATGCAGCGAGCCGTGCGTTCGGGCAGGCGGTCCTGCGGGAGGGGGAGGAACAGCTGTCGCTGCTGCTTGGTGGACGGGGAATCGGGCACCCGGCGAACCTACCGGAAACCCTGTGGCACCCTCCTGGTACCAATTCCACCATGCTCTTCGCCACACTCTGCGCCGGTTGCAACCAGCCCGGCGACACGCTCTGCCATCGCTGCCGATTCGCGCTTGCCAGCGCATCGTCCCAGGTCAGTGATACCGGCATCATGGCTGCGCTCCCGTTCGAGGGCGTGGCCCGGCAGGTGGTGCACGGTCTCAAGTATCGCAACCGTCGGCTGGTCGCCCGCCAGCTGGCTCGGCTGATGGTGCGCCGCCTCCGTGTGGGCGCGATCGATCTCGTTACCTGGGCGCCCACCAGCGGCGCTCGCGCCCGCTCCCGTGGGTACGACCAGGCCGAGTTGCTCGCTCGCTGCGTCGCTGCCGAACTAGGCGTGCCGTGCCGGCGGCTGCTCTACCGCAGCCATGGGGCCTCGCAAACCGGTCGTACGCGCGCCGAGCGGCTGCAGGGGCCGTCGTTCAGGGCCCGCACCGGTCGTCAGCAGCTGCGCGTGCTCCTGGTCGACGATGTGGTCACCACCGGCGCCACGCTGCTCGCCGCCCGCAATGCATTGCTGCGCGCTGGCGTCGGCACGGTGGTGTGCGTTGCCGCGGCCGCCACGTCCGCCGCACCGCAACCGATGGTGGCCACCTCGTCGAGGAAGGCAGTGCGCTCCGCCTCGGCGCCCAACCTGGCCAAGGCCGGTTGAGAGATCGCCTCGAAGATCAACGGTGTCGATGACGGCGGCCGGTGTGGCGGGCAGACGTGCCGCCGCCGGCAGTGGCGACTCCTGCCGCGTCGCCGACCCAGTCGATCCGAGTGCTCACTCGCACCCCGGGATGGGAGTGAGCACTCGGATGGCGGTGTGGCACTCGGACCGAGAGCGTGGCACTCGCACCGGGCGCGTGGCACTCGGATGGCGGTGTGGCACTCGGACCGAGAGCGTGGCACTCGCACCGGGCGGGTGACACTCGCACCGGGCGGGTGACACTCGCACCAGGGGTAGGGGAGGCGCATGCCAAGGCTCGCGCCAGGCCCGCCGGTAGGCTTCGAACCCGCATGGGCATCCTCGATCGCATCCTCCGCGCCGGTGAAGGCAAGAAACTGAAGGCTCTCGAAGGCCTCGTTCCCGACATCAACGCGCGCTCCGCCGAAATGGCCGCTCTCTCCGACGACGCGCTGCGCGGCAAGACGGCAGAGTTCCGCGGCCGCATCGAACGCGGCGAAAGCCTTGACGACCTGCTGGTTGAGGCGTTCGCAACGGTGCGCGAGGCCGCGACACGCGTCATCGGCCAACGGCACTTCGATGTGCAGTTGATGGGTGGCGCGGCGCTGCACTTCGGGTGGGTGGCCGAGATGAAGACGGGCGAGGGCAAGACCCTCGTCAGCACCCTGCCTGCCTATCTCAACGGTCTTGGTGGCAAGGGTGTGCATCTCGTCACCGTCAACGACTACCTGGCGCGTTTCCACGCCGAGTGGATGGGCCGCATCCATAACTGGATGGGCCTGGAAGTCGGCCTCATCATCCCTGGCTTCAAGGAACGCCCTGCCGAGAAGCGCCAGAACTACGCGGCCGACATCACCTACGGCACCAACAACGAGTTCGGATTCGACTACCTGCGCGACAACATGGCCAGCACGCTCGCCGACAAGGTGCAGCGCGGCCATAACTACGCGATCGTCGACGAGGTCGACAGCATCCTCATCGACGAAGCCCGCACGCCGCTCATCATCTCCGGTCGCATCGCCGATGCCGCCAAGCTCTACTACCGCTTCGCAAGCATCGTTCGGTCGCTGAAGCGCGACGTGGACTACGAGGTGGAGGAGGACAAGCGGGTGGTGGTGCCGCTGGAAGCAGGCATCGAGAAGGTCGAGCAAGCGCTCGGCATCGAGAACTTGTACGACGAAGTGCAGCAGAACCTGGTGCACCAGATGTCGGTGGCGTTGAAGGCCAAGGAGCTGTACAAGCGCGACAAGGACTACATCATCGCCGACGGCGAGGTGAAGATCGTCGACGAGTTCACCGGCCGCGTGCTTGATGGCCGCCGCTGGAGCGAGGGCATCCACCAAGCCGTCGAGGCCAAGGAGGGCGTCAAGATCAAAGAAGAGAACCAGACGCTCGCCACGATCACGCTGCAGAACTACTTCCGCATGTACGACAAGCTCGCCGGCATGACCGGTACGGCGCAGACCGAAGCCGCCGAGCTGGGCAACACCTACGAGCTGCAGGTGGTACCGATCCCCACCAACGTGGAGGTCATCCGCGCCGACCAGGCCGACCTCATCTACAAGACGGAGGCCGCCAAGTTCGAGGCCGTGGCGCAAGACATCGCGGCGAAGTACGAGAAGGGCCAGCCGGTGCTGGTGGGCACGATCAGCGTCGAGAAGAGCGAGAATCTCTCCCGCCGACTTCTGCAACAGGGCGTGCCGCACGAGGTGCTCAATGCCAAGCAGCACACGCGTGAGGCCATGATCGTCACCCAGGCCGGCCGGCTGCACGCCGTCACCGTGGCCACCAACATGGCGGGTCGCGGCGTCGACATCCTTCTCGGCGGCAACCCGGAAGGGCTGGCCCGGCACGAGGCGCTGAAGGAAGGCCACAGCGCCGACGTGATGGTCGACGACTTCGCCTTGGCGATGCCGCTCGGCCAGATGCCCGACGATTTTCGGGAGGCCCGCGCCAAGGCCTTTGCCCGCTACAACGAACTGCTCGCCGAGCTCAAGGTCTCATGCAGGGCCGAGGGCGACGAGATCCGAGCGCTCGGCGGGCTCTACGTGCTCGGCACCGAACGCCACGAAAGCCGCCGCATCGACAACCAGTTGCGAGGGCGCAGCGGCCGCCAGGGCGACCCGGGCGAGAGCCGTTTCTACCTCAGCCTCGACGACGAACTGATGCGCCTGTTCGCCACCGGCGCCCTCAGCTGGGTGATGGGCCGCGCCCTGCCCGACGACGAGGCCATCGAGGCGAAGATGGTCACCAAGGCCATCGAGCGTGCGCAGACCACGGTCGAGCAGCGCAACGCCGAGATCCGTAAGAACGTGCTGAAGTACGACGAAGTGATGAACCAGCAGCGCAAGGTCATCTACGCGCGCCGAGATCAGATCCTGCAAGGCCTCGACCTCAAGGCCGCGGCGATGGAGTACATGTCCGATGCTCTGGACACGCTCATCGACACGCACTGCGTCACCGAGGCTGCCGACGAGTGGGACCTCGACGGTCTCACCAAGGAACTGAAGACGTACTGGCCCAATGACATCACTGGGGCGGCGTTGGAGAAGTTCGACGATGCCGACGACATCTACGACCTGGTGATGGCCGACGCCAAGGCCTACTACGAAAAGCGTGAGGAAGAGCTCACCTCCGTCGTCATGCGCGATGTCGAGCGCCAGGTGATGCTGCGCATCATCGATCAGCGTTGGCGCGAGCACCTCGAGGAGATGGACTACCTGCAGGAGGGCATCAACCTGCGCGCGATGGGCCAGAAGGATCCGCTCACCGAGTGGCAGCGCGAGGGCTACGAGATGTTCGGCCAGCTGATGAAGGGCGTCGCCCAGGACTTCGTCAAGTACGTCATGCACGTGCAGGTGATCCGCAAGGACGAGCCGCAGCAGATCGTGCAGAACGTGCAGCAGACCTCCAGCGAGAACCAGCAGACCGATGGCATCGCCGCGGCTGCTCGTGCCGCCGCGGCCAGTGGTGAGATCCCGCAAGAAGTTGCTCCGCCCGCCCCGGCACCGCACAAGCAGCAGACCGTCGTCAAGGACGAATGGTCCAAGACGCCGCGCAACGCGCCGTGCCCGTGCGGTAGCGGCAAGAAGTTCAAGTTGTGCCACGGCGCAAACGTGTGAGGACTCATGCGTGATTTCACCGATGACCTGAAGGATCTGCGCCGCCGTCTCGGCGAGGCCGAGGGCTACCTCAAGATCGACACCGGTCGGTCGCGCCTGGCCGAGCTGGAGATGGAAGTGTCACGCCCCGACCTCTGGGACGACCAGGACATGGCGAAGAAGGTCAACGGTGAGTACTCGAACGTCAAGGGCGACCTGGACACCTTCGACGGCCTGAGCCAAGAGCTGGAGGATGTCGAGCTGCTCCATGAGATGGCGCGCGAGCTCGACGACGAATCGCAGGAAGCCGACATCGAGTCGGCTGCCACCTCGATCGGCCGCCAACTGCATCAGCTGGATCTGCGCAGCCTGTTCACAGGCGAGCACGACGAGGCCGATTGCATCGTGCAGATCAACGCCAAGGACGGTGGGGTCGACGCACAGGACTGGGCGGAGATCCTGCTGCGCATGTATGGCCGTTGGGCGGAGCGACGCGGCTTCGCGATGGTGGTCGACGAGATCAGCCCGGCGGCCGAGGCAGGCATCATGTCGGCGGAGTTCACACTCACCGGTCGCTACGCCTACGGCCTGATGACCGGTGAACGCGGCACCCATCGGTTGGTGCGCTTCAGCCCGTTCGACAACCAAGGGCGCCGCCAGACCAGCTTCGCGGCGGTGCAGGTATGGCCGGTGATGGATGCCCCCGACGTCGAGATCAACGAATCCGACATCGAGATGCAGGTGTTCCGGGCCAGCGGCGCCGGCGGCCAGCACATCAACAAGACGTCGTCGGCCGTACGCCTCATTCACAGGCCGACGGGCATGGTCGCCAGCAGCCAGGAAGAGCGCAGCCAACTGCAGAACCGGGAGAAGGCGCTCAACCGCCTGAAGGCGATGGTGGCGGCGAAGATCGAGGAAGAGCACGAAGCCGAACTGGCCCGCATCGCCGGCCGCCAGGCGCAGGTGGGCTGGGGCAGCCAGATCCGCTCGTACGTGGTGCAGCCCTACCAGATGGTGAAGGATCTGCGCACCGAGGTGGAGACGACCCAGATCGACTCGGTGCTCGACGGCGATCTCGACGAGTTCATGGAGGGTTACCTCCGGTGGCGACGGCGGGAAGCCGAATGACTGAGCTACTGTTTGTCGACTTGCGGGCGGCACGGCGGCTGACTTCACGCGCGGAGATACGTCCATGATTCGACTCGAGAACGTCACCAAGACATACGGGGCGGAAGTCACGGCGCTGCAGAACGCGAACTTCGACATCGCCAAGGGTGAGTTCGTGTTCCTCGTCGGTCCGTCCGGCTCGGGTAAGAGCACTCTGTTGCGCCTCATGAACCGCCAGGAGAGCCCCGAGAAGGGCGCCGTGTGGGTGGCCGGTCGCAACATCAACGACATGCCCGACGCGAAGGTGCCGCACCTGCGGCGCAACATCGGCAACATCTTTCAGGACTTCAAGCTTTTGGCCAACAAGACAGTGTTCGAGAACGTGGCCTTCGCGCTGGAGGTGATCGGTCGCCCGCGTCATGTCATCCGTCAGCAGGTGCCCGCAGTGCTCGATCTGGTGGGGCTCGGTGGCAAGCAGGAGCGCTTCCCGCACCAGCTCTCCGGTGGCGAGCAGCAGCGTGTCTCCATCGCTCGCGCCTTCGTCAATCGGCCGCTCATCCTGCTCGCCGACGAGCCCACCGGCAACCTCGACCCGGCCACCGGCGAGGGCATCATGCGTCTGCTCGACCGCATCAACAAGACCGGCACCACGGTGGTCATGGCAACCCACGACCAACGCATCGTGAACATGATGCGCAAGCGAGTGATCCAGCTCGAGCGCGGCGTCATCGTTCGCGACCAGGCCCGAGGGGTATACGAATGATTTCCCGTCTCCGCTACACGTTTCGCGAGATGTGGGCGAGCCTGTCGCGCAACCTCACGCTCACCGTCGCAGCCGTCATCACCTCCACGGTGTCACTGTTCCTGTTCGGCGGCACGCTGCTGATCCAGCGTGCCTTCGACAACCAGCTCAAGCTGTGGACCGGTGGCGTGGAGATGATCGTCTACGTGAAAAACGGCGCCACCCCCGACAAGGTTCAGCTCGTGCAGGATGCACTGCTCAGCCAGAGCACCGTGGTCGAGACCGCGACCTATTGCGACGAGGCCTGCTCGGCCGATGTGGCACGCACCCTGTTCGCTGCCGACCCGTCGGCGCTGGAACAATTGCTGCCGCAGATCCCGTCGTTCTTCAAGGTGAAGCCTGTCGACCAGGACAGCAGCGAGGTCTTACGATCGCTGAAGACCGAGTTCTCCACGTTGCCGAACGTCATCGACGTACGAACGCCCGACGACGCCGTCGATCTGCTCGGTCGCCTGAAGAGCTTCTTCGGCGTCCGAACGCTCGTGATGTCGGTGGTGCTGCTCTTTGCTTCGGCGCTGCTGATCTGGAACACGATCCGCACGGCAATGTTCGCGCGCCGGCGTGAGATCGAGGTGATGAAGCTGGTGGGCGCAACCAACTGGTTCATTCGATTGCCATTCATGCTGGAAGGCCTGCTGCAAGGTATCTTCGGCGCAACGTTGGGCAGCGTCGCGCTGCTGCTGGCCAACGACAACTGGACCAATGGTGTGAAGGACTTCCCGGTCAACTCCGGTCTCAAAGCCTTCGTGGTCACCGACGGCTATCCCGTGTGGGTGTGCTTCTGGATGATCCTCCTCGGCGCCTTCGTCGGCGCCGTCGGCTCCGCGACCGCGGCCAGCCGCTTCCTGGATGTCTGAGGGAACTGCCTAGGGTCCGGTCATGGACTACACGCAGATCGTCTACGAGGTGGCCGACCACATCGCCACCATCACGCTCAACCGGCCCGACCAGCTCAACGCGTTCACGAACACGATGATGCGCGAGTTGATCGACGCCTTCGATCGTGTCGATGCCGACGACGAGGTGCGGGTGGTCATCGTCACCGGCGCCGGCCGTGGGTTCTGTGCCGGCGCCGATCTGTCCAGTGGCGGCGAGACGTTCAGCCGCGGCGGCAGCGACGAACAAACCGATGCGGGTGTTCCACGAGATGGTGGCGGGCTGGTTTCGCTGCGCATCTTCGAGTGCAAGAAGCCCGTCATCGGCGCGATCAATGGTGCCGCAGTCGGGGTCGGCGTCACGATGACGCTTCCGATGGACATCCGCCTCGCCAGCGAGCGCGCCAAGTTCGGGTTCGTCTTCGCCCGTCGCGGCATCGTGCCCGAGGCCTGCTCGTCGTGGTTCCTCCCCCGCCTCGTGGGCATCAGCCAGGCGGCGGAGTGGTGCTACTCGGGCCGGGTCTTTCCTGCGACCGAGGCGTTGGCCGGCCGGCTGGTACGCAGCGTGCACGCGGCCGACGAGCTGCT
>JANONE010000123.1:0-2066 GCA_031420675.1 Ilumatobacteraceae bacterium
AGACCGGACAGGATCTCGTCGAGGTCGTTGAAACCGGTCGCAGTGCCGGTGATGGTGTCGCCGCGTTCGAACGTCTCCTGCAACCTGTCCATCGCCAGCGGCAACAGATCCGACAACGGGCGCGTGGAATCGATCACGCGATCCTCGGCCACCTCGAACACCTTGGTCTCGGCTTCGTCGAGCGCCTTGGTGACATCGTCGGGTTCCATGTAGGCGAGCTCGGTGATCTCGCCGGCGACGCTGATCAGCCGGCGCAGCACCGCCGTGTCCTGCACGATCTTCGCGTAACGCGAGGCATTGGAAATGGCCGGCGTCGCGTTCTGCAGGTCGAGCAGCGCCTGCGCACCACCGATCTCCTCGATCAGGCCGTTGCGACGCAGTTCGTCGGCGACGGTGACGATGTCGACCGGTTGACCACTGGCCATCAATCCTCTGATGGCCGAGTAGATGTGTTGGTGCGACGGCTTGTAGAAATGTTCGACGTGCAGCCCCAGTTCTGAAACCTGGCCGACCACCTCTCTCGACAGCAGGAGCGCGCCGAGCAGGCTCTCCTCGGCACTGAGGTTGTGCGGGGGTACGCGGCCGTCGGTGCGCCGTGGCGCGGGGCGGTCGCGGCCTGCATCGCGGGAGTTGCCCGAATCGCGGCGGAAGTCCGTCATGGTGCACCTACCTTGCCTGAGTGGCCCTGTGGATCGCTAGGGGGGTCAACGTTGGGGATGAGCTGTGGATAACTCTCGAAACGCTGAGACAGCACAGCCCCGGACAGCAACCGAACGAACGGCACCACCGGGGCTGTGGACAACACTGTGAACAACTTGGCGTTGCGAGCAACCGCAACGGCGGGGACTACTTGGCCACGACCTCGATCGTGAGCGGGAACTCCACGTCGTGGTGCAACTTGGCCGCCACCTGATAGGTGCCGGTGGTCTTGATGTGGTCGACGTGCAACTTCTTGCGGTCGAGTGCGATGTGCGCCTGCGCCTCGACGGCGGCGGCGACATCGCCAGCCGTGACCGAGCCGAACAGACGGCCTTCGGCGCCGGCCTTGACGGCGATGGTGAAGGTCTTCGCGACAAGAGCCGAAGCCACGGTCTGGGCGCTCTCGCGATCCTGCGCATCGCGCAAGTCGCGGGCACGGCGCATGGAAACCGCCTGCGACGCGGCACCATCGGTGGCCTTCAGCGCATGGCCCTTGGGGAGCAGGAAGTTGCGAGCAAAGCCATCGGCCACCTCGACGACATCGCCGCGCTTGCCGAGGCCCTTGCGGTCGGAACGAAGGATCAGCTTCATCAGCCCTCCACCTCCGTGGCCTCGAACGTGGTGTCGCCGGCGACGATGTCGTTCGACGACTCGGCGACGATGTCGTTCGACGACTCGGCTTCGGCGCGCTGGACAGCGGCCGCAGCCACCTGAGGCTCGCGCGACTGATCGTCGTCGCGACCACGACGGCCATCGCCATCGCGCGGCGGGCGCGAGGTGCGGGTCTGTGCCACGCGCTTGGTGTACGGGATCAGTGCCATCTCACGCGAGTTCTTGATCGCGTTGGCGATGTCACGTTGCTGCTGCACCGTGTTGCCCGTGACCCGACGGTTGCGGATCTTGGACCGATCGCTCACGAAACGGGTGAGAAGGTTGACGTCCTTGTAGTCGACGTACTCGATCTTGTCGGTGAGGAGGATGCTGGTCTTCTTCTTGAACTTCTTCGGGTTGGCCCCTTCCTTGGGCGCCCTCGGCTTGGACTTCTTGTTGTTGCTGTTGTTGTTGTCTTTGCTCATTGCTCAGGTCTTTCAGAATCTCGAATGGGGATCAGAACGGTTCTTCATCGCCGTACACCGGGTCGGGGGCGCGGCTGCCACTGCCGGCAGCACTACCGGCACCACCGCTGGCACCACTACTGGAGCCGCCGGCATTGCCTCCGCTGTCGCGGGCGATGCGCTCGACCTCGGCACGTGCCCAGCGCAGGGAGGGGCCGACCTCGTCGGCGACGATCTCGACCACGTTGCGCTTCTCGCCCTCTTTGGTCTCGTACTCGCGCTGCTCGAGGCGGCCGGTGACGATCACGCGAG
>JANONE010000124.1:0-2686 GCA_031420675.1 Ilumatobacteraceae bacterium
GGTCGATCAATGCGTACGTCGCGCACCTGTTGGGCGTCGAGCGGTCCCTGCTCTTCACCGTGGAGAACACGTCCATCACTCTGGTGCGCATCGGGCAGTACGGCTCCACTCTGGTGACGGTCAACGACTGCCACCACCTCTACGATCCCGTGCTGACATGACCGACGCGCCGTTCGCGGTAGATCCATGCCGTGCGGCGAATAAGTGGGTACACTTTTCGACGGGTGGAGACCCGCCGAGTTGAGCTCGGCTGTTCCGGAGGTCCACCCATGGCAAGCCTTCTCACACAATTCAAAGCTGCCGGTCGCATTACGCTGTACCTCGCCATCGCCTTCTTCGCAGTCAGGCTCTGGCAGGACCCAGCCGGCTCCGCAAACGCCACCGTCAACTTCGTCGGCAACATCGGCGACTTCTTCGCCTCTCTCATCGACAAGGTCGGCGCGTTCGTGAAGGGCCTCGGTAGCTGAGAGCCCGGGAACCAGCTACGCCGACGCGGCTTCGAGCATCTCGGAAGCCGGCGCGACCACCTTGCTCGTCGCGCACCACAACCAGGCCGTGCAGCCGGTGAGCACCGTTGCACCGCCGATGTGGACGGCCACCAGGCCCACGGGCAAGCCGTGCGCGTACTGCACATAGCCAACCGCACCCTGCAGCAGTGCGGTGACCACCCACGCGGTGAGCGGCGCATCGAGCACCTCCCGGTCGTGGCGCAGGCGGCGTAGATGCCAGAGCAGCGAGAGTGCGATCGCAACGGTGACCCACACGATCGCGCCATGGACGCGCGTGACCCACCCCAGTGCATCGCCGTTGATGGCGCATTCCTTGCCGAAGAACCGGCGGGCCGCACCCTCGGCGACGATGCATCGACCTTGCTCGTCCGTCAGTGTTTTGCCGGCGTGCGGGCCGGCCCCGGAAACGACCGTGCCGGCCAATACGGCTAGGGTCGACCACACGGCCAGCAGCCGCACACGGCGACGAATGCGCGGCACGACGGCGCTCACGCGACGCCCTTTATCGGGGCCGCGCGACCGCATCAGCATCATCACGGCAGCCCAGATCAGCCCCATCGACAGTAGGAAGTGCAACTGCACCAATGCCGGATGCAGCTTGCTCCACACCACGACCGCGCCGACAAGCCCCTGCGCGGGCACCCCGACGAGCATGACGATGCCGAGCACCAGCAGGTCGCGCCGGCGGGGCCGCCGGTACCAGGCGGCGACCGCGGCGAGCGCAACGCCTATGGACACCAGGAACGTGAACAGACGGTTGACCTGCTCGATGGCTGCATGCTTGTTGGAGACGTCGACGACCTTGGAGTCGTTGCAGTTCGGCCAGTCGTTGCAGCCGAGGCCGGAGCCGGTCAGCCGCACGAGCCCGCCACTGATGACGATGATGCCCAGTAGGGCCAGCGCCGCCACGCAGATGGAGCGGAACTCCTTGGGCGTGAAGCCCTCGGCTCGTACCCGACGCCAAGCCGTTCGCAGTCGTGCCGTACCGTGCGGTGCCGTACCGTGCGGTGCCATGCCGTGCGGTGCCATGCCTGCGAGGCTACGGGTGCGCAGCGTCGTAGGGCCAAACGCAGCCCTGGCTACGGTTCCCATCGTGCTCACCAGCTACGACGACTTCCCCATTCACCAGGCATCGGTGCCAGTGGCTCACAGTGCCACCGGTGATCTCAACCACTACGACCGCTACTTCTTCAACGGCTACTCACGTGATGGCGGCCTGTACTTCGGTGCCGCGATGGGCCTGTACCCCAATCGCCACGTCGCCGACGCAGCGTTCTGCGTGGTGAAAGGCGGGGCCCAACACAGCGTGTTCCGCAGTCAGCGGGCGCCGTTCGATCGGCGCCATGCCACCACCCTCGGGCCGATCGTGGTGGAGGTGTTGCGCCCGTTGCAGACGCTGCGCGTCACGGTCGCTGCACCCGAACAAGGGTTGCGTGCCGAACTGACCTTCGACGGCCGATCCGCCGCGATCGAGGAAGCCCACTTCTTCGAGCGCGTCGGGATGCGTACCTTCTTCGACTACACCCGGCTCACCCAGTTCGGCGCGTGGACCGGCTGGCTGGAGGTCGATGGCGAGCGGCACGAGGTCGTGCCTGACGACGTATGGGGATCGCGCGACCGCTCGTGGGGCATCCGACCGGTGGGCGAGCCGGCTCCCACCGGAGCGCCGGTGCAAGTGCCGCAGTTCTTCTGGTTGTGGGCGCCGGTCAACTTCCCGTCGCTGTCCACGCACTTCGATGTCAACGAGTACGGCGACGGCCGGCGCTCGCACGAGACCGGCGCCATCGCCCGCCTGGGCGCCGAGGCGCAGATGATGCGTTCAGTGGACTGGCGGGTGACATGGCGGCCCGGCACCCGTTGGGCCGACTCGTTCGAGTACGACCTCATCGACTGGGACGGCTCACGGCACACCGTTCACCTGCAGCCCCGGTACGAGTTCCAGATGCGCGGCATCGGCTACGGCCATCCCGAGTTCGGCCACGGGTACTGGAAGGGTGAGGCAGTCACCGGCGGCGAGCGGCTCGATCTGCCGGTGGACAACCCGTTGGCCCGCGAGAACGTGCACGTGCAGGCGCTGTGCGATGCGACGCTCACCATGGCCGACGGCACCGTGGAGCAGGGGATCGGGATCCTGGAGCAACTCGCGATCGGCCCCCATCCCAGCGGACTGAGCGGCA
>JANONE010000125.1:0-3262 GCA_031420675.1 Ilumatobacteraceae bacterium
CTTGCGAGCCGACGTACTCATGCCAGGTCAGGCGGAACTGCCTGTCGTAGATCCACCTCAGTTGCTCCCCAAGACCTTCGACGAAGCCCGAGGCGCAGTACGAGAGGAACCGCGTGACATCACCGCCGCTCTCACTCGCGTACTGCAACTGCCTGTAGTACTCGTCGCGGGTCTTGTTGCAGTGGTTGGATATCAGGTGGGCCGCGCTCATGGGCACTCCGCACGTGACGAGTACGAGGAACTCACACAATCGCGCCGTCCGACCGTTGCCGTCACCAAACGGATGGATCCAGGCAAGGTATAAATGAGCCAGTGAGGCCTTGATGATCGCAACCGGGATGCGCATCGTGCCGTCACCGGAGAACGAAGGTCCGTTGAGCCAGTCGCACATCTGCCGGACTAGCTCTTCACAGCGTTCCCAATCCGGCCCGCGGTAGGTGCCGACGGTGACTGAGTGGTGGCGAATCTCACCGGGCCGTACCTCTGGGGGAAGGTCGAGGCCGTCGAGCACCTGGTGGTTGAACTGGTGAACGAGCGTCGGTGACAACCGCGAGGCCTGGCCCATGCGCAACAGCTCGAGCACACCGTTGTAAGCCTTGATGACGTTCTCGACTTCGTGGACCTGGTAGTCGGTCTCGGTCGACTTACCGTGTCGGCGGAGGATTGCGGCGACCTCGTCTTCGCTCAGGGTGTTGCCTTCGATGGCCGTCGTTGCGTGTACTCCCTTCGACAGGTTGATCTCGTGGAGTTCGCGGGCGTACATGGGAGGCATCGGAACGTTGGCCAGGTGATCGCACTTCGATCGGGCTTCACCCAGCACCATCCAGAACGCAGGACTCATCTTCGTGAGATCCACCTCGAACGTGATCCAAGGAGTGTCCATGGCATTGGACCGTACTCTGTCCAATGACTTGTCCCACTCACTCGCGCGCGTCACCTGGGGAAAGTCAAACTACATGACTTGGATTTGTCCATAGACTTGTCACCGGTTCTGTCCACAAGGTCGTCCCCTTGCTTTCCACAGTCCGCTTCCCGGCACGGGCGCGCTCCTACTGGACCTGCCGGGAGCCCTGAAGCGCATGGACTCCCGCAAGGCACAGGTCTTCTGGATGCGACCACGCAATCCGATGCCCGACGACCCGATGGCACTGTTCCAGCGAGCGGCCGACCACCCGCACCGTGATGCCGATGCTCTCTTCGCCGAGCTGGTCGTGTCCAAGGATGAGCTACGGGCACCGGTTCTCGCCTGACCGATTGGCGGAGTCGCCAGCGACGCACCTGCCGTCTCGTACTGTGACGAATATGGAGTTCGCGGGACACAACGATGGCTGACGAGCTGGACGTCTTGCTCGAGAAGGTCGTCGACCCCGCACTTCGCGCAGAACTGCGCGTCGCTGTGGACAAGGTACGAGCCAAGCGCAGCTTCGGACTGGTGTTCGAGTCGCATCTGCCGGAGCGCGTGCGCCTGCCCGATTACCCCGTGCGTCGCGGGACCAAGGTGGTTCGCCGCGCTGACAAGAACAGCGGGCCGATGAAGGTGGCAGCGGTCCGGCGCGGCCAGGCAACCGTGATGACCGGCGACGACGAGCGCGAAACGGTGCCGGTTGACGACCTCGTAGTCGTGGCCGAGTTCGGCGAGCCGGTGTACCCCGGTCTTGCAAGCGTGGGCAGCATCCAGCGCGGTGGCGACAAGCCGGCGCACGTGGTGATAAACGCTGAGAACCACCACGCCTTGGAGATGCTGCAGTTCACCCACGCCGGAAGGGTCGATTGCATCTACATCGATCCGCCCTACAACACCGGGGCCAGGGACTGGAAGTACGACAATGGCCGCCCTCTACGAAGGGCCTCTCGCCCGCGACTACCGGTAGGCGACGTAACCAAGCCGTGAGCTAATGGTGGCGATTCTGCCGGTAGTTCTGCCTGAGAACCTTGAGCGCCGGCTGACAACCGCTCGTCGCCGGGCGAAGACCCCATGAGCCGTCAGCCCTCTGCTTCGGGCGGCATGATCGACGCCAGGTTGGCCTCGACGTCGACGCCGTAACGCGACACGATCAGCTCGACGTGCAGACAACGCAACAATCGTCCCCAAAGTCTGTATACGCATACAACACGTTAGGATGTTGGCGTGTCTGCAAATCGAGACGAATTCGTGGTCTTCGGCCCAAACGGGTTCGGGGCTGCGATCCGAGAGTTCCGGCACCGCCGCGGTCTCACCCAGCAGCAGCTTGCCACGCATGCAGACATGTACCGGTCGTATCTCGCCAAGTTGGAATCCGGTGCCACGACAGAGGCACTTCGGCAGCTCACCCGCGCGCTCGCCGCGCTCGACCTCGAGGTCGTCGTCCGCGAGCGGAGCCGGCCGTGACCGAGCTGCACGTGTGGATAGCCGGCACGCACATCGCGACGATCACTGAGTCCCGCGGGAAGATGACGCTCAGCTACGTGGCGGGGGTCGCCCCGTTGGGTGTCCCGTTGATCTCGGTGGCGATGCCGATGTCTTCCTCTGCGTACCCGGACAAGGTGGTCCGCCCGTTCTTCCACGGTCTGCTCCCAGAGGGCGCTGCCCGTCAGACGATCGCCTACGACTTCGGTGTTCAAGAGCGAGACGATGTCGGCCTCCTCGCAGCTCTCGGCCGTGACTGCGCCGGCGCCCTCATCGTGCTCCCGGCCGGTGAGATCCCGGTCATCCAGGAAGAGGAGCCAGAAATCCTCGATGAGGGCGTGATCGAGCAGCGAATCCGGGCGCTTCCCGTGTATCCGCTCGGGGTGACGGGCAAGGTGCGCGCTTCGCTCCCCGGTGTGCAGCCCAAACTGCTGCTGTGGGGTGACGCTGGCAACTGGTTCACACCTGACGCGACACATCCGTCGACGCACATCCTGAAACCCGCGATCGTCGGGCTTCCAGGGTCAGTCGTGAACGAGGCGTTCTGCGTGAATCTTGCCGCCAGAGCCGGTTTGCGGACCGCGGTGACGTCGGTGGCACGGTTCGGTAAGACGCCGGTGCTCGTCTCGGAACGTTACGACCGCCGCCTGAACGGTGACGGGTCGACGGAGCGTCTGCAGCAGGAGGACGCGTGCCAGGCGCTGTCGGTGATGACGTATCTCCCGAAGCACAAGTACGAGTCGCATGGCGGCCCGAAGCTGCGCAACATCGCTGTCGTTCTCGGCAATTGGGGTGGCTCGCTCGTCGAGCTGCTCCGCTATGTCACGTTCAGTGTCATGGCCGGCAACGCCGACTTGCACGGCAAGAACATCTCGT
>JANONE010000126.1:0-2186 GCA_031420675.1 Ilumatobacteraceae bacterium
GGGAATTTGAGACCCTCCAATAGCCCGTCCGTGATGACGTCACCCGCTGCAAGTGGTTTCGTCGATGACGGGAACACCGAGACGAACCCACGCACCTTGCCATCCTCGACCGGCCCGAAGAGGACGAAGGGAGCCGACTCGTCGGGAATCAACTGATCGCCGAAGATCATCGAGTAGCCGAGCAGGTCCGTGGTCGCAGCCAATGCGGTCACGTCCGCCGGAGTGATGGTCGAGTCCGGGTTGGGCACGATGGGAATTTGGAGTGCCACGACATCGACCACCTCGAGCGTGGCCGAGCCCGCCGGCGCGCTACCAACGCGCTCGGCGATCACCGTGACAGGCGGCAGCGAACACTCGGCGGGAAGCGGCTCGCGAGTTGCGGGCACTGTGTCGGCGGGTTCCGTCGTCGCGGGATCAGTCGTCGCAGGCTCCGTAACCGCGGGCTCCGTCCCGGGGGCAACACTGACCGAGACGTTGGTACCGCCATCGGTGCCGTCGGCAGACCCTGTGTCGGATCCATTGTCGCCGCATGCCGCCAAGGACACCAGCATCACGGTTGAACACATCGCTGTCCGAAGTCGTGGCATGAGTCCGACCTTAGCTCTCGATCCACGGGCGTCCAGCAGCTTGGGGACGCCATGAAAGCAAAGGAGCAGTCATGACGTAACTGAGCGAAAGCTCTCGATGGCCAGCCGGTGAGAGTCCGCCCGGTGCGTCTCAACAGGGCTCCGCAGCCTGATCAGTCGGTGCCGCAGAATATCTCCCTCAATCGAGGCATGGTGTCTGCAGTGGCTCCGCACGAATTCAGCCGGTGGCGCCACGAAGTTCGGAAACTGGTGGGGTAACGCCGCGGATGCCTTCCGCAGAACCAAGGAACGGCCCTCCGAGGAGATCGACGCAGTCGGATCGCTGCGAAACAAGGTGGTCGTCGTCGCTGAGGCGAAATGGACGACCGCACCGATGAGTCCGACAATCATCGACGACCTCGAGACGTACAAGATCCCGGCGTTGCGCGAAGATCTCAAGGTAGCGGTGCGGCCCGACATAGTGTTGTTCTCGAAATCTGGGTACACGCCGTCGTTGCAAGCCCTCGCTCGCCGCGAGACACACATCACCCTCGTCGACGTCGCCCAGTCCCTCGCTCAACCACGCGAATCGTAGGTAGCCAACTTACGATTCGCGTCGTGCGGTCCCGGTGCCAGTAGCTCCTTGGGTTGGCCCTGCACATGGTGATCCGAGCCCGCGTCGACGGAACCGAGTTCTACCGCCTCCACACCGCCTGAGCCCGAAGTGCAGGGCAAGGGATCGTCGGCAGGGAGCCAGGCGAGTGTGCAGGCGCCCCAAGGAGTCTGGCGCACGTCGTAGATGGCCAGTCCGAGGGCGTGTGCCAGGCGTTGGGTGTTGGGTGTCATCGTCATCGTCAGCGTTGAGGCCGACTCGTCGTTCATGTGGCGGGTCGAACAGCTGGGGTGCCCACTCACCCCAAGCTTGACAACTGTTCGTCGTTGCCACCGTGGGCGTCTCAGCTGATGCCGAGCCATCGCCGGTACGCGTTGGCGAGCGATAGCGCGGGACCGGTCGGGAGTACGAGGTCGAGGAGAGAGACTCGGTGGGTCTCACCGTCGCGCGTGATCACAACGAGCAGCCGCGCCGTTCGTCCCGGTCGAAATCGACGGAGCGAACCTGGACGCCGATCAGCGACGCGGATAGCGAGTCGCCCACCGCCGAATCGGCCTTCGGCCTCGGCTTATCCGAACTTGTCACCTCGGAGCACGGTGACTTCGGTTGTCCATGCGATCGCCGCGTAGTGGGGGAAGTACCGATCAGCCAGCACGCCGAGCAGCGCTTCGGCGAGCTCTGAGCCCACGACGGTCTCGATGCGGACGTTGCCTTCTCCGCTCGCGCCTGCCCTCACCCCGCGGGAACCCGCCCCGCGGGCGGTGGTGATGGTGTGACCGGTTGCGCCGACGGCGTGAAGGTCGCGTACCAACCGATCCTCAAGGATCGCTTCGGCCACGATCGTCACGAGAGTCATTTTCATGGTCAATCTCCGATTCCCTGGAAGAGCTTGGCGATCTGGTGAAGCAGTGGGATCCCGAGCGTAAGGTTGAAAGGAAAGGTGACCCCGATAGACGCGGTCAGGTAGATGGCTGGGTTAGCGTCGGGAAGCGCGAGGCGCACCGCGG
>JANONE010000127.1:0-9209 GCA_031420675.1 Ilumatobacteraceae bacterium
CACCGACATCCCCGAGAACCTGCCCCCTCGCATGGCCTTCATCGCCCATCGAGATGGCACGATGTAGCCATATGGGTCGTGTCGTTGCAGTACTGAATCAGAAGGGCGGGGTGGGTAAGACCACCGTCACCCTCGGTCTCGCCTCCGCCGCCGCGGCCGGCCACCGGGTGTTGGTGGTCGATCTCGATCCACAGGGCTCCAGCACCTGGGTGTTGGGCATCGACCCGGCAACCGTCGAGACCTCGTCCGCCGACGTGCTCAGCCGCACTCCCGCAGCGAGGGCAATGGTGCCGTCGGCGTGGGGGGGTCATCCCCTCGTCGCCGCACCTGATGAACAAGGACCACGGTGGCAATCCCACCCGCTTACGCGACGCACTCGCCGAGGTCAGCGACCAGTTCCACGCGGTGCTCATCGACTGTCCGCCGTCGCTGGGCGCCCTCAGTGCCAGCGCCCTCTCGGCTGCCAGCCACGCGGTGATCGTGGTCGAGCCATCGGCGCTCGGGCTGCGCGGCATCGGTGCGGTCGCCGACCTGGTCGACGACGTCTGGGATGCGCACAACCCCGACCTCGAGCTCACCGGTGTCATCGTCAACAAGGTGCCCGCGATCAGCACCGAGGCCGACCGGCGCTACGAGGAGCTCACCCGCATCGTCGGCAAGCGCGCGATCTGGCAACCGGTCATCCCTCATCGCGTCATCGTCAACCAGGCGATCGGTGAACGCCGGCCGATCCACACCTACGGCGCGCGCAGCGCCGAGGTCTCGGACGTGTTCGACAGGCTGTGGTCGAAACTTCGCCGCATCACGAAGGGTTGACGTCGATCAGGCTGAGGCCACCGTGACCGTCGAAGGTGAGCGCGGCGTGGCCGGCGACGAGGCGGCGGATGCCATCGCCCAGGAACGCGCCGCGCCACCCGCTGGCGAGCCGAGCGTCGGCATCGCCCCGAAGGAACGCTACGAGGTCGTTGCGGGTCGCGAGCAGTGCGGTGTCGATGCGCTGCTGGCGGGCGACTTCGCTCACCCATGCCGAAACGAGCGTGACGGCCGGACGCAGGCTGCGGTCGAGCTCTTCCCCATCGCCCGCCGGCAGCGCGGCCTCGCTGGCCATGCCTTCCTGGACGGCAGCCAGGATGTCCTTCGCAATGACACCACGTGTGTGCCGATCATCGACGCCTCGGCACAGACCGAGTTCCGCGACGGTGGCGGGCTGCTTTTGCGAGATCCCGAGGATTGCGAGGTCGGGCAGCACTTGGCGGACCGGCGAATCGATCGACATCGCCCTGCGCTCGCGCCACGCGGAAACGGCTCGGGCCACGCCCCGGGCGCGCGATTTGAGCGCTCGCACGTCCTTCAGCCGAGTCCAGGCCATGTCGGGGTCGGTGCCGCTGACGGGCCGCGTGCGCAGCTCCTCGCACGCATCGGCAACCCACTCCGCACGACCCTCGGCGGCGAGCTGGACATCGAGCGTGTCCTGGAGTTGCAACAGATGGGCAACATCACTGGCCGCGTAGTCGCGCTGGTCGGCGCTGAGCGGCCGACGCAGCCAATCGGTCAGGCGATCGCCCTTGGCGGCAGTGACGCGCAGTTCGCTCTGCAGCAGCGACACGAGCGACGGTGTGCTGTAGCCGAGGAACCCTGCAGCCAGTTGGGTGTCGTACAGGTGCAGCGGTACCGAGCCGACGGCATGGGTGAGCACATCGAGGTCTTGCTGAGCTGCGTGTACCACCGCAACGGCCTCGCCGGCAAAGAGCTGCTTGAGCGGCGACAGGTCGCACGCCAATGGATCGATGAGCACGATCTCACCGGCAGCGGCGATCTGCAGCAGCGCCAACTTCGGGAAGTAGGTGCGTTCGCGGTGGAACTCGGTGTCGAGCGCGTAGCGCGGCTCGGCCCCCAGGCCATCGATGTATTCGGCGAGCTCGTGGCTGGCGTCGATCCAGCGATACGTCACAAAGGCCGGCTTCCGGCGACGACTGGCCGCCCGCTGGACAGCCAGCCGATGGTGCCACCGGCGACGTTGATGGCCTGCACACCCTGCTGTGCCAAGAACTCGCATGCTCGCATGCTGCGAGCACCGCTCCTGCATATCACGTAGACCGCCTCGCCGTGGAACGCCTGCACCTGATCGGGCACAGTCCCCAGCGCGATGTGCACGGCACCGGCGACGTGGCCTGCTTCGTACTCATCGGTCTCGCGAACATCCACCAGACGGGCACCGGCAGCGAGTGCGCCTTCCAGCTCTCCGGCGGTGACTTCGATGATCGACATTGCAGGAAACGCTACTGGAGCAGGTCACCAGGCGTGTTCACGTTGGCCAGATCTTGCGGATTGACCGAAGTTTCGACGACGAGCAGCCCTTGCACGGCGTTCTGCAGGCGGCGTTCGCCGGCGAGGAACGCCGAGCGCAGGGATTCGGTGACGGAACGTCGCCATGCGGCGCACATCGGCTGCATGCGGTCGGTTCGTGGCATCACGACCTCCGCCCCGTGCAGCGCGCCGATCACCAGGCGTACGGTGGCCTCGGTGAGATGCGGCAGGTCACAGGCAGCGACGACCACCGCATCCGCTGCCACGTGATGGTCGAGCGCGGTGATCACGCCGCCCAACGGGCCTTGTCCGGGGAAGGCGTCGGTCACGACCGCCAGACCGAGGCCTTCCAGCGCCTCGCGGTCACCGCCGATCACGACTACGGGGTCGCAGCCGGCGGCGCGCAACGCGGCCACGACGTGCAACACCATCGGGATGCCGTCCACCTCGACGAGTGCCTTGTCGCGACCCATCCGCCGGCTGGCGCCCCCACACAGGACCGCGCCCGCAATGTTCGACGCGATCGTCGACGGCACCCGCCGCGGCGACGAGCCGACGCTCAGGTGTCGCCGCCGGTGGGATCGAGTTGCGCGAGGAACAGCGCCACCCGCTTGGCCTCGTCGGCCTCACCGATGGCTGCGGCCATCTCGCCAAGGCCGCGCAGGCAGCCGAGAAAACCGTGGTTGGTCTCGTCGGCCCAGCGCACGTAGCCCGAGCCACGCCACCCGTTGGCGCGCAGGGTGTCGAGCCCGCGGTGGTAGCCCACGCGGTAGGCGGCGTAACGCTCGATGGTGTCGTTAGCCGTGTCGCCCAGCGCGCACCAGCCGATCAGCGACCGCGGGTGGCCGGCGACGACCGCCGCCGCCGCCGGGCGGCGTTCGGCTGCCGGTGCCGAGAGGGCCTCTTGTACGGCGTGGCGAACCGCTTCGGCTTCCGCCGGCAACACGGTACGGGGAGGCCCCTGATCGGTCAGCAGGATCGGTTGATCACTCACGTCGCCACCCTACGACCTATGGTTCCCGCATGAATGCTCTGTCGCTGGAATCGGCAAAAACCATCGCGATCGTCGTCGCCATCGTGTTCGTGGCCTTCGCCGTGATTTCGGCATGGGTGATCAAGAACGTCGTGACCAAGCTGATCATGGTGCTGTTGCTGGCCGGCCTCGCACTCGGTGTGTGGACGCAACGCACCAGCCTGCAGGAGTGCGCCAGTCGTGCCAAGGCCAGGGCGGAGTCAGTCGACACCACCACCATCGTGTGCAGGTTCTTCGGCACCGACGTCGAGGTCGGCTGACCCGGCGAGCGCACTCGGTTCCCCCCACGGGCTACCCACCGCGACCAGTAGCGGATCCACCAACAGACGGCGGAACGTGTCCGCGTTGGAATACGGAGCCCCGTGCCCACACCCTTCCAACGGCACCAATCGGGCCCCCTCGATGGCCTGCGCGACCTGGGCCATGCCCTGCTGGTGGTGAGCCGCCCCGTTCGTGCCGTAACCGGCGACGACCGGCGTGTCGATCGAGGCGGCGTCCCACGGGCGGTTCTCACGAAGATCGGCCAGTTCCTCGACCAGCGCCCGCCCTTCGGCGCGCCGCGCCTGGCGGGTGCGCTCCGGCAGGGCTTCCCAACGGGCATCGCCGACCAGTCTGCGCATGAACGCCTCCGCCGCTTCCTGCGGCTTGCCGGCGGCCTTGATCGCGCTCGCGCCGGCGGTGGTACCGGGCCACCATGGCTCCCAAGACAGCGGGGTCTCGTAGATCACGACGCCGGCAACCAATTCCGGGTGACGGGCGGCCGTCGCCAGCGCGACGTTGCCGCCGTAGCTGTGCCCGATGAGCACGGCCAGCCGGCCGGCCAGCAGGCAAACCAGATCGCCGACCTGTGCTGACATATCGAACGGACCGTCGTGCGGCACGGATCGGCCGTAGCCGCGACGGTCGTAGCGCAGCACGCGGTATTGGTGGTCCAGCCGGCGGCTCAGCTTCAACAGCCCGGCCGAGCGGTCCATGGCGCCGTGCACCAGTGCGACCAGTGGGTGCGTGTCGCAGCCCGCTTCCTCGGCCCAGATGGCCGTCACGCGACGCGGACGATGCGCAGCACGTCGGTGCTGGCGCCGCTGGGTCGGTCGGGCGCGCCGGCGAGTACGAGGACGATCTGCCCGGGCTCGACCAGCCCGCTCTGCACCGCTCGTTCGACTGCGAACCAGACCAGGTCGTCGGTGCTGTGGTAGGTGCCAACGGCAAGTGACCGCACCCCCCAGGACAGCGCCATGGCTCGCACGGTCGCCGGATCCGGCGACAGGCTGATGAGGGTCGGCGCCGGGCGGAAGCGGGCCATCGCCCGCGCCGTGCGGCCGGAGGTGGTGCAGCACAGGATCGCCTGTGCTCCCGCGTCCACAGCGGCCATGCCCGCCGCGTGCGTGATCGCCATCGTGATGCGACTGGGACCGTCGGGCCACTGCTCGCGCTGGGTGCGACCGAGACGCGACGCCCATTGGGAATAGCTGGCCTCGGCTTCCGCACGGCCGGCGATGCGGCTCATCGTGCGCACGACGCCTGCAGGGTCGGCGCCCACCGCGGTCTCGGCCGACAGCATCAAGGCATCGGTGCCGTCGAACACGGCGTTGGCGATGTCGCTCACCTCGGCGCGGGTGGGCGACGGCGACGTGATCATGCTTTCCATCATCTGCGTGGCGGTGATGACCGGCACACCGACCTCCACACAGTGCCGGATGATCCGCTTCTGTAAATGTGGCACGTCCTCCAGCGGGCACTCGATGCCCAGATCGCCACGCGCCACCATCACCGCGTCGGCCTCGGCGGCGATCGCTTCCAAGGCAACGACGGCCGGCATCGTCTCGATCTTCGCCACCAGCCGCGTGGTGTACGGCAGGATCGCCTCACGCACCACCCGCAGGTCGTGAGCCGCACGAACGAACGAGACGGCCAAGAAATCGGCACCGGCCGCAGCCATGGCCTTGCCGAGCACGAGGTCGTCGGCGGTGGGCGTGGTGAGCCGCAGCCGTGCCGACGGCAGGTGCACGCCGGGGCGGCCTTGGACGGGCCCACCGGTGAGCACGACGCAGGCCACCTCGTGTTCGTCGACCGACATCGCCAACAGCGAGATGGCGCCATCGCCGAGAACGACGCGGTCCCCGGGCTGCAGGTCGGTGAGCAGTGTGGGGTAGTCGACGGTGATGCGCTGGGTCGTCGACGGGCCGTCGTGTGGCGTGAGCACCACCGCATCGCCACCGACGAGCACGGCGCCACCCTCGGGAAAATGGCCCGAGCGAACCTTGGGGCCGGGGAGGTCGGCCAGCACGGCGACCACCTGCCCGATGCGTTCCGAAGCCTCGCGCACTGCCTGCATGCGCAGCAGATGCGATTCGAGCGTGCCATGGCTGAGATTCAATCGGACGACGTCGACGCCGGCGAGGAGCATCTCGTCGAGCACGTCGGGCGCTTCGCTCGCGGGACCGAGCGTGGCCACGATCTTCGTTCGAGTATCCGCTTGAGGGGTCATCAGGTGCTTATCTAGTCGGCATGGAGTTGATGTTGATACGGCATGGTCTACCAGTACGGCGCGAACTCACCGAGGGTATCGCTGATCCGGAGCTCGCCGATGCGGGTCATGCGCAGGCCCGCCACCTCACCGAATACCTCGCCAGCGAGCCGATCGACGCTGTCTACACCAGCCCGCTGCGGCGTGCGGTCCAGACCGCGGAGCCACTGGCGGCGTCGAAGGGTCTCCACCTCCACGTGATCGACAGCGTGGCCGAGTGGGACCGCAACTCCAGCGAGTACGTGCCCATCGAGGAGCTCAAGGCGGCCAACGACCCGCGCTGGCAGGCGATGGTGCGCGGTGAGTGGACCGTGAACGACGAGACGCCCGAACAGTTCGCCCGGCGAGTTGTGGAAGCACTGGAAGCGCTGGTCGACGCGCACTCCGGCCAGCGGGTAGCCGTGTTGTGCCATGGCGGCGTGATCAATTCGTACCTGGCACACGTGCTGGGTCTGCCCCTGAGCCACGGGTTCTTCTACCCCAACTACACCAGCATCCATCGCATTGCGGCCTCCCGTGGCGGGCATCGCAGCGTGATCACGGTCAACGAGACCGCCCACCTGCGCGGCACCGGCCTCCCCATGGGATTGATGCAGCAGGCATGAACCAGCTGGACGATCTGGACGATCTGATCGCATATCTCGACGACTCGCCGTCGCCATGGCACGCCGCCGCCAGTTCGGTTCGACGGCTGCGCGCTGCCGGGTTCACCGAGCTTGCGCTCGACGAACCATGGTCGCTGGCACCTGCGAAGGGCTTCGTGCAGCGCGGTGCTGCGGTCGTCGCGTGGAGTGCACCGTTGGGTGCTGTGGCCGCTCCGCTGCGTATCGTCGGCGCCCACACCGACTCGCCGTGCCTTCGCGTCAAGCCGCTGCCCGACGCCGGCGGATACGGGTGGAAGCAGCTGGCGGTCGAGGTCTACGGCGGCGCCCTGCTGAACTCGTGGCTCGACCGCGACCTGGGGGTGGCGGGTCGGCTGGTGCTGCACGACGGGTCGGCGGCACTGGTCCTCGTCGACGAGGCGGTCGCCCGCGTGCCGCAGTTGGCCATCCACCTGGACCGCGACGTCAACGAACGAGGGCTGATCCTCGACAAGCAGACCCACATGGCCCCAGTGTGGGGGGTCGGTTCGCCGGCGCCGGGCGAGTTCGCCGCCTGGATCGCCGACCAGGCCGGCGTCGCACGCGATGCAGTCGCCACCTGGGATCTGTGCCTGTTCGACCGCACCAAGGCGCAGGTGCTCGGCCCCGCGGGCGAGCTGCTGGCCGCGGGCCGGCTGGACAACCAGCTGTCGTGCTGGGCGGCGACGACAGCGATCTGCGCCTCGGTAGGGCCCAGCGCATCCACTGCCGTCATCGCCCTGTTCGACCACGAGGAGGTCGGCTCGGAGAGCATCAGCGGGGCCGCCGGGCCGCTGCTGGAACATGTGCTGGAACGCCTGGCCCTTGCCGCCGGCGCCGACCGAGGCCAGTTCCTCACCCAGCTCGCCGCCAGCTCGTGCGTCTCGGCCGACAACGCCCACAGCGTGCACCCCAACTACCCCGAACGCCACGAACCCGGCCACCGCCCATTGGTGAACCAGGGTCCGGCGATCAAGCTGAACAGCAACCAGCGCTACGCCACTTCGGCCCACACAGCAGCGATGGTGCAGCGCGTCTTCGCAGCCGCCGGTGTGCCGTGGCAGGTGTTCGTCAGTCGCAACAACATGCCGTGCGGCACCACCATCGGACCCATCACGGCCACACGAATGGGGATCGCCACTGTGGATGTCGGCATCGCGCAATTGAGCATGCACAGCGCACGCGAACTGTGCGGTACCAAGGATCCGATGTGGTTGGCGCAGGCGCTGCGCGCCTACTTCGAGGAAGAACGCTGAACCAACTCAGTGGCCGGCGCGAGCTTGCGCGATGTCGAAGAGGCACTGCAGTTCGGCGTGCAGTTCGGCGGTCAGCCGGCGAGCGGCGGCGCGCTGCTCCTTGGCTGTCCCGGCGACTTCGGCGTTGAGCGGCTTGCCGACCATCACGTACAACTTGCGCGGGTAGATGAACCTGGCGCCCTTGGGCATCGCACGCTCTGAACCACCGATGCCGATCGGCACGATCGGTACGCCGGTCCTCATCGCGACGTACGCCGCCCCTTCGTACAGGGGCTGCACGATCGGGCCGCTCTTGCGTTCGCCTTCTGGGAACAGCACCAGCGGTTCGCCGCCCTCGATCACGGCAATGCACCGCTTGAGCGCCTCACGGTCGGCGGTGCCACGGCTGACAGGGAAGCCGCCGAGCGCGGAGAGCAGGTTGCCGAAGTGCTTGTTGCTCCACCACTTGTCGGCGCCCATGAACCGCATGCGCCTGCGGTACACGCCCGAGGAGACGGGCGTGTCGATGATGCTGCGGTGCGTCGGCGCAAGGATGAACGGGCCGTCCTTGGGAAAGTTTTCGCGGCCGTCGATGGTCATGCGGCACCACACCCGACAGAACACGGTCACGATCGTGCGCACCGTGTGGTAGGCGATCTTGTCGGGCACGGATTGTCCGGCGAGCCGGGTGGAGATCTTCGTCACAGCTCGCGGGAACCTTTCGACATCAACGATTCGATGTGAGCGAGCACCTCGTCGATGCTCGACCCGGTGGTGTCTACCACGATCGAACCATCGGCCAGGGTGAGTGGGCTGTCGGCGCGGTTGCTGTCGTGGTGGTCGCGAGCTGTAATGGCTGCTTCGATCTCGTCGACATCGCCTCCCGCCTCCGACACACGGCGCTGGGCCCGAGTGCGCGGCGAGGCGGTGAGATACAGCTTCAACTCGGCATCGGGGAACACGACCGAACCGATGTCGCGTCCTTCGATCACTCCCCCGCCACGCTCGGCCGCCCACGCCTGCTGGCGAGCGCGCATCTCCGCCCGCACCTCACTGTTGGCCGCCACCTTGCTGACCGCTGCCGTGACCTCCGGGGTACGGATCGCAGCGGTCGCGTTCATGCCTTCCACCAGCACGGCGTGCTCGCCGACCTCCAGCGTCGCCTCGCGCGCGAACGAACCGACGGCCGCTGTGTCGCCGAGCGCGAGCCCGCGACGCATGGCCGCGTACGTGATCGCCCGATACATCGCACCGGTGTCGAGGTACTCCAGGCCCAGGCGCGCTGCGAGCGCCCGCGCGATGGTGCTCTTCCCGGCCCCGGCCGGGCCGTCGATGACGATGACGCGCACTACCAGTTCGTTCCCTGCGGGAGGCCTTCGCTGTAGCCGGCGGCGCTCTGCACGCCGACGACGGCGCGCTCGGCGAACTCCGCGATGGTGGCGGCGCCCGCGTACGTGCATGCCGAGCGCACCCCGGCGACGATGTCG
>JANONE010000128.1:0-3571 GCA_031420675.1 Ilumatobacteraceae bacterium
GCTTCGTTCCGCCAAGGCGCCCGGTGCTTGGCTGGCCGACGCGACCCGAAATCTCACCACCGTTGAGGCGATCTCCAACGCCGCAGTGTTCCTGTTCGGAGGAATCGAGACCAGCGAAGGCATGACCGCCAACGCCCTTCACCACTTGCTGGCCGACGCCGACCTACTGGCCACGGTTCGCAACGACCGCAGGCTCGTGGAGGCCGTGGTGGAGGAGTCGCTGCGCCTCGAACCGGCTGCCGCACGCGTGGACCGCTATGCCACCGTCGACACTGTGTTGGGCGGCGTGGCCATCAAAGCCGGAGATCCGGTGTTCATCTCGATTGCTGCGGCGAATCGCGACCCCGAGCATTTCGCAGAACCGGCTCGATTCGACGTGTACCGGGCGCAGGCTCGCACCCATCTCGCCTTCGCCCACGGAGCACACCTGTGCATCGGTGCTGCTCTCGCCCGTCTACAGACACGAGCCGCAATCAACGCCGTGCTCGATCTTTTGCCGGGCGTGCAGCTCGCAGGCTCCGTCGAGACACGCGGCACCATCTTCCGCAAGCCTGTCGCGCTGCAGGCAAGCTGGCAGCCCGGCTGACCGAACCGGTGGCTCATCACGCGGGGCGTCGTACGCGGATCGATCGCCGGCCATCACTAGAATCGGCGGCGCATGAGCCTCCGACAGCAACGACCGCTTCGAGCCCTCGCCCGTCGGCTTCCCGTTTTCAGCTCGTACGAACGCCGAATCGCCGAGACCGCGCAGACCATCGCCGAAATGGCCGAAGAGTTGACCGACTGTCGCGAGTCCCGTCGGCTGTGGGCCCCGGTCGGGCACTACTACTCTCCATTCGTCGACGTCGCCGCCGTGCAGACCGACCGTGAACGCATCTTCGGGGGCGACGCCACCGTGGTCCCCGCCGTTGATCTGCGGCTTGATGAGCAGCGCGCCCTGATGGCCGAGTTGCACGAGTTCGCCGTGTCGTTCGAGTTCAGCGCGACCGAAGCCGAGGCGAAGGAGAACGGCCACCGCTACTGGGCCGACAATCCGTCCTACGGCGACAGCGATGCCCGCTTCCTCACGGCGATGCTTCGGCACTTCCGACCGCAGCGACTGATCGAACTGGGCTGTGGCTATTCGTCGGCGGTCACCCTCGACGCTCGCGACCGGTACCTCGACCACGAGCTCGAGCTCACGTTTCTCGACCCATACCCGGAGTTGCTGCAGTCGCTCGTACGCGAGGCAGATCGGTCAACCGTCTCGATCCTTCCGATCGGCACCCAAGACGTCGACCTCGATCTGATCCGACAACTCCGCGAGAACGATGTCTTGTTCATCGACTCCACGCACGTGTCCAAGTCTGGAAGTGATGTCAACCGCATCTTCTTCGAGATCCTGCCGGCGCTGCGGCCAGGTGTGCTGATCCATCTGCATGACATCTTCCCGAACTTCGAGTACCCACTCGAGTGGGTACTCGAGCAGCGCGCCTGGACGGAGCAGTACCTACTTCGCGCGTTTCTCCAGTTCAACGCGTCCTTCGAGATCGTCATGTGGCCGGTGCTCCTGTGGGCGCTCGACCCTTCCGCATTCGTCGCTCACTATCCGAACATGAATGCGAATGCCGGTGGCGGCTTCTGGATGCGCAAGGTGGCGTGACGAGCTCAGACGAAGTTGCGGGCGCGCACGCCGATGGGGGCGATCAGGCGGTAGCCGGCGGCATGCCGCTCGTCCTCGCTCTCGCCACCCCAGTAGCCGTACTCGTGGTTCGTGCGCGCGAAGTCGCGGCACGCCCCATTCATCTGGCAACTGCCGCACACGTCACGGGCACCGGATTCGCGACGCTCGCGCGCCTGGGGCCGCTCGGCGGGAGGCGGGAAGAACAGGTGAGTGAGTCCGCGACATGCTGCGTCGTTCATCCATCGATCGTCGGTGATGACGCGCTGCGAGAAAAGATCTATCGCTGCCATGGGACCTCCCTGCTTATGCCCGCCAACTACTTGCACTAAGCAAGTAGTCACAGGATACGCGATGGAACCGTCCCCGTAAAGAGCAGACGGGGCAATTTCAGCCGAGGATATGGCGAACCCCGGCGACGAAGCGGTCGACGTCGTCCTGAGTGGTGTCCCAGGCGGTCATCCAGCGCACCTGGTCGCGAGTGACATCCCAGTCCCAGAAGAAGCACCAGTCGCGCAGCGGCTCGATGGCCTCGGTGGGAAGGCTGGGGAACAGGCTGTTCACCTGCGGTGCGTGGTCGAACCGGACCCCGGGGATGTCGCGAGTTGCTTCATACAGGCGCGTGCCCATCTCGTTCGAGTGTTGCGCCGCACGGATCCACAGATCGTCATGCAGCAAGGCGTTGAACTGGGCTGCCACGAAACGCATCTTGGATGGCAGCTGGTTCACCATCTTGCGCACGTACTTCGCCCGCTGCGCCAACGACGAATCCAGGTACACGACGGCCTCGCCACCGATCAGGCCGGCCTTGGTGCCCCCGAAGCTGACCACATCGACGCCTGCGTCGACCGTGAAACTGCGCAGCGCCGCCACGGTGCCGCCCAGCGCCGCCGTGGCATTCGCAATGCGCGCCCCGTCGAGGTGCACCACCATGCCCATGCGATGAGCCGTGTCACAGATGGCGGCCACCTCCTCGGCGGTGTACAGGGTGCCCAACTCGGTGCTCTGGGTGATGCTGACGACACCCGGCTGGGCATGGTGCTGCACTCCCTGGAAGTGGGCGAGGCCCTCCAACTGTTCGGGGACCAACTTGGCGGTAGGAGCGGGGAGCGCCAGCAACTTGGCGCCCAGGGCTCGCTCGGGTGCGCCCGCCTCGTCGACGGCGATGTGGGCCCACTCGGTGCAGACCACGCAGTCGGCCGGATGGACCATGGTGGCCAGCGCCATCACATTGGCACCGGTGCCGTTCCACACCAGGAACGCCTCGCTGTCGGGGCCGAACAGATCGCGAAAGCGTTCCTGCGCTTCCGCTGTCCACTTGTCGCTGCCGTAGGCGAGGGCGTGGCCGGTGTTGGCGGCCACCAACGCATCGACGACGGCCTGGTGGGCGCCGGCGGCATTGTCGCTGGCGAAGGCCCGGTCGGGGGCAGGTGGCATGGTTGAAAGGCGAGAGCTGATCATTGTCCGACATTCTGCCGGGCCGGAACTCGAGCGCGCGGTCGTGCGGTCGCTCGAATGCCGGTTGGCCGGCCGATTCGGCTGGCGTACTGTCGCCCGATGAGCTTGGACTTCCTTTCGCTGTTGGCCGCCGACGCAGAGGCCTTCGCGGCCGCAATCGAGACCGGCCCGGCCGCATCAGATATCGCTGGTTGCCCCGGCTGGACCCTGCCGGAACTGGGCACGCATCTCGGTTTCATTCACCGGTGGGCGCGCGCGGCCATCCTCACCGGGGCGATGCCGCAGTTGGATCCTGCGTGCGACCCGTCACCTGACGACCTTGTGGGCATCGCCGGCTGGGTTCGCGACGGCGCTGCCCGATTGCTGACCACGCTGCACGAACTCGATCCCCAGCAGCCGACGTGGCATCCCTTCGCGATCGAACCGAAGGTTGCAGGCCTGTGGTGTCGCCGC
>JANONE010000129.1:0-2356 GCA_031420675.1 Ilumatobacteraceae bacterium
ACGGTTCTGTAGCGACTCTGCCTCAGTTCACGAGCCCAGGGCCGTGGCCAGTAACGCCCGTTCTTGTTCGCCCAGTTGAATGTCGGACACGGCCACGAGTGCGGCGGGGCTCATCTTGTTGGCGGTCTTGCGGATGACGTCGAGGAGGTGGTCGTGCTCCAAGACGGTGGACACGCCGGCGAGCTGGGTCTCGATGAACACCAGGCAGGCGGCGTCTTCCACGGCCTGCGAGCCGGCGTCGGTGGCGAGGCGGTCGCGGCGCACCAGTGCCTGCACCCGTTCGATGGTCACGCTCTCGTAGCCCACCGCCGCCAGCAGTTCGCCGACATCGCGCGCGTGACGCTGCCGTTGGTCGCGTTTCCACCGCAGGTAACCGGCCTTGCCAGGCTCGTACTGCGCGCGAGGTAGCTCCCAGCGGCGCAAATGGTGGGCCCGTGCCGCGAGCAGCAGCGTGTCGTCGGCGTCGCCGTGCAGCCGGGCGACCCACTCCGACGCCAGCAGGCCGTGCACCAGCGCCAACGGTCGCGACGTGCCGCGCACCACGACGATCGTGGGATCGGCTGCGTTCGCCGCATCGATCGCGGCGATCGCAGCCTCGTAGAGCGAGCTGCTCAGACCGCACACTCCGAGTCGCCGACTTCGACGACGAACGGCCCGGTCTCGCCGTAGTCGACGTAGTAGTCGGGCGCCTCGGCGGGTGACGGGAACACGTCGAGGTCCTTGAGGCCTTCAGCGATCACCGATGGTGAGCAGGGCACGCGACCACGACACCGGCCCAGCCAACAATGCTCGCAACACCTGCAGCACAGCATCGCGTTCCAGCGCCGGTAGCAGCACGAGAATGCCGGCACCCGACAACAGCGCGGTCGCGACACGATGCATCGTGGAGAGGCGCACCTCGCAGCGCTGCAGGAATCCCCGCATGGCTGCCCGTTCCTCGTTGCTGGCTCCAGTCGGGTCGGCGCCGCCCGGGGGAACCGCTGTGCCAGAAGGATCAACCATGACGGTTGCGCGCCAACGTCACGAGGATCATTTGCGCCACGCTAATGGGGTTCGCGGCCTCCACATTGAACGGAGTACCGTCTGATGTCGGTCCGACCCCTGCGAGAGAACACCGATGAGCAACACGCCCGCCCCCGCGAATGCCCCCGACACGCCCGCCGCTGCCAACTTCGTGCGCGACCTCGTACGCGCCGACAACCAGCAGGGCACCTTCGGTGGGCGGGTGCAGACCCGGTTCCCGCCGGAACCCAACGGCTACCTCCACATCGGGCACGCCAAGGCCATCTGCGTCGACTTCGGCATCGCCGAAGAGTTCGGCGGCCTGTGCATGCTTCGCTTCGACGACACCAACCCGGTCACGGAGGAGACGGAATACGTCGATGCCATCACCGACGACGTTCGTTGGCTGGGCTTCGAGCCGGGCGAGCCGGTCTATGCCAGCGACTACTTCGAGCAGCTGTACCAATGGGCCGTGCATCTCATCACCACTGGCTTCGCCTACGTCGACGACCAGGACGGCGACACCATCTCGGCGCAGCGTGGTGGGTACGGCAAGCCTGGCATCGAGAGCCCCTACCGCACCCGCAGCGTGGACGAGAACCTCGACCTGTTCCGACGCATGCGCGCCGGCGAGTTCCCCGATGGCGCGCATGTGCTGCGGGCGAAGGCCGACATGCAGCACGACAACATGCAGCTGCGCGACCCGATCATGTACCGCATCCGCCACGAGCGTCACCACCGCACCGGCGATGCCTGGGTGGTCTACCCCACCTACGACTGGGCGCACGGCCAGAGCGACGCCATCGAGGGGACCACGCACAGCCTGTGCTCACTGGAGTTCGACAGCCACCGCGCACTGTACGACTGGTACCTCGAGCACCTGCCGCTGCCGGGCGACCAGCCGCGCCAGACCGAGTTCGCCCGCCTCGAGCTGACGTACACCATCACCTCCAAGCGCAAGCTGCGTCAACTGATCGACGACGGCGTGGTGGAGGGCTGGGACGACCCGCGCCTACCAACGCTGCGGGCGCTACGCCGCCGCGGCTACCCGGTGTCGGCCATTCGCAACTTCTGCGAGTTCATCGGCGTTGCCAAGACAAACAGCCGTCACGAGATCGAGCTGCTCGAGTGGTTCATCCGCAACGAACTGAACCACACCGCGTTGCGCCGCATGGCTGTGCTGCGGCCGATCAAACTGGTCGTCACCAACTGGCCGGCGGGCCACGTGGAGTCCATCGAACTGGTCAACAACCCTGAGAACCCGGGCGACGGAGTGCGCCACGTCGAGTTCACCGGCGAAGTGTGGATGGAGGACGACGACTTCAAGGCCGAGCCGCCGCCGAAGTACTTCCGC
>JANONE010000130.1:0-1966 GCA_031420675.1 Ilumatobacteraceae bacterium
TTCCCGTATCAGCTCGACGGCGACTACCTGGGCGAGACCAAGCGCCTCGAGTTCCGCCACGTGCCCGACGCGGTACGCCTGGTTCGTCCCCACCTCGACGCCTGACTATCCCGGCAGGTTGCCCAGCGCGTCGAGCGCTCCGCGGTAGAACGTGGGATAGGCGTAGATCATCGCGCGCAGCCGCTCCACCGGCACCCGCGCGTGCACTGCCAGGTTGAACATAGACAGCACCTCACCACCCCTGGGCCCCACCGAGGTGGCGCCCACCAGCGTGCCGTGGTCGGCATCGACGATCAGCTTCATCAGCCCTGGGTTGCCCTCGCCGTGCAGCCAGCCACGGCTGGACGTGGCGCTGTCGGCGAGGCCGACCTGCACTCTGATGCCCGCTGCCCGTGCCTGTTCCTCGGTGAGGCCGACGGAGCCGACTTCGGGGTCGGTGAAGGTGACACGTGAGACGGCGTGCTGCTCGGCGCGACGCGGCGACGGCTTGCCGAGAATGTCGTCGACCGCAATGCCGGCCTCGTAGACCGCCATGTGTGTGAAGGCACCCATACCGGCGATGTCACCGAGCGCCCACAGCCGATCGTGACCGTCGACCCGCATCCGATCATCGACGGTGAAGGCGGGCCTGGCGGTGTCGTCAAGGCCGATGGTTTCCAGGCCGATGCCTTTCAGGTTGGGTGTGCGGCCGGCGGCCACCAGCACTTCGTCGGCGATGATCTCGCTGCCGTCGGCGAGTGTGATCAGCACCTGCCCGTCGCGGGTGACCGAGCTGGCAGCTGACCCCGTGCGGATGTCGATGCCCTCCGCGCGCAGCACCGTGGTGAGCAGCGCGCTCGTCTCGGGCTCTTCGGGCGCCAGGATGCGATCGAGCGCTTCGATGACGGTGACCGAGCTGCCGAAGCGGGAGAACGCCTGCGCCAACTCGAGACCGATCGCACCTCCGCCGAGCACGGCCAGCGACGCTGGCGCCGCGCGTATTTTCATCAGCTCGCGGTTCGTCCATGGCTGCGCGTCGGCCAGACCAGGGATCGGGGGGATCGCCGGCGAGGTACCCGTGGCGATGACAACCCCCAGGCGAGCGGCGTACGAGTCGTCGCCCACGAGCACTCGGCCTGGCCCGTCGAGGCAGCCGCGGCCGCGCACGAACGTGCCACCCTTGCCCACGAAACGGTCGACTGCGACCTGGTCGTTCCAATCGTCGGTCGCCTCATCGCGGATGCGATCGGCGACGATCGAGTAGTCGGGCGTGACGACGGCAATTCCGGCCATCTTGTTCACCCGCCGAGCCTCCTGCAGCAGATCGGCAGCACGGATGATCATCTTCGACGGTATGCACCCGTAGTACGGGCACTCGCCACCGACGAGATGGCTCTCCACACCCAGCACCGCCAGACCGGCTGCGGCGAGCTGGCCGGCGACGTCCTCGCCTCCGGGCCCCATTCCAATGACGATGACATCGAACTCGGAAACCTGCATGACCGCCAGTCTCCCACCGATGCCATCGGGCGCGCTACGGACCGTGCAATACCGCCAGCGCAACATCGGGCACGTTGGTGCAGATGCCGTCGATGCCCCACTCGATCAATTCGGCCATGCGCGCCGGGTCGTCGCAGGTCCACGTGTTCACCTGCACGCCGGCGGTGTGGCAGTCCTCCACCACCTCGCGGGTGAGCATCGCCACCCACGGGTGCAGCGCGCAGTGGCCCTTCTCCAGCAGCGTCTGGGAGATGCCGCTCGGTGCTTCTGCGCACAGCCATGCAGTCTTGATCTGCGGCGCCAGGGCACGGCAACGATCGACTGTCTCCATGCGGAAGCAGGAGATCAGCCAGCGATCGTCGTCGTCGCGAGCGAGGAGATGGGCAATCGTCTCGTCGGCGATCGATTCGGTCGCGTCGAAATCAGCTTCGGAGGGATCATTCTTGATCTCGACGTTGACCCACATTCCCATGCAGGCGTCGAGCCC
>JANONE010000131.1:0-5395 GCA_031420675.1 Ilumatobacteraceae bacterium
CTCGCGACCGACGGAATCACGATGTCGCCGATCGTGTGTCGGCTCATCACGCCAGGCGAGATGGACCTCATGGCCCGCATCGCCGGACGTCGACTCACCGAGCGCTTCGCCAACTGGCGGCGCGAAGCGTTCAGCGCCGACAGTCGGGCACACGTCTCCATCTACCAACCACGCTGACTTCGACGAGAGGGCACCCGCTGTCCACGAGCAGATCAGGCAGTTCTCAGCGGGCCCCGTCGGTATGGCTGTCGCCCTTTGGTGCGGCAGGATGCTTTCAGTGGGTATGTCGTTCGACTCGTTCGTGGAGATGACCGGTCCGCGATTGCGGGCAGCGCTGGTCGCTGCGTACGGGGTGGAGATCGGGCAGGACGCGGCAGCGGAGGCGCTTGCTTACGCATGGGAGCATTGGGAGCGCATTCAGATGATGAGGAACCCGGTGGGATACCTGTATCGCGTCGGGCAGACCGCTTCACGTCGAGCGAGGCGACCGCAGGGACTGCTTCCCGCTGGCGACATGCCGGAGCAGCGGGATGTGGAACCTCGGCTGTTGCCGGCGCTAGCGCAGTTGAGTGACTCGCAACGCGTGGCCGTCTTGATGGTTCACGGTTACGGGTGGTCGATCACGTCTGTGGCGGAGGTGCTCGAGGTCAGCGTCTCGACTGTTCGGACTCATCTCAGTCGAGCGCTCGTTCGGTTGCAGGCAGCGTTGGAGGTGGACCGTGTCGACTGATGTTGTGTATGAGCTTCGCGAGTGCGCAAACTGGCTGGAGCGGCGTGTCGGGCTGCCGATGCGACCCCCGACGGGCGAACCTGACAACGACGGCTCCAAGGTTGGGGACAACTCGGGTACGCCGCGGCGTGGTCGCCACATTGTCGTAGTGGCGTGTTGCGTTGCGGTGGTCGCAGTGATGGTGATGGTGTCTAGAAGGCCTGCGGAGCATCGCATCTCGCCAGCCATCGTCGACACGTCGGTCGACAACGGCGGAGTGCGAGTCTCGGACTCTGTTGACGATGACCGCGATCCGATGGAGGTGGCTGAGTCAACGCTCTCGCCGACCCTCGATGGGAGCGCCTTCGACCGTACCGATCCGGCTCGTGTCGATGAACTCATCGGGCGGTGGTCAGACAGCGTCAACACCTTCACGTTTGCGCTCGATGGAACGCTCACCTTCACCCTGGATCAGAGCTGCGACGGGACCTACGCCTTGAGTGCCCGGGGCGACATCGACGTCTTGTTCGGTGACTGTGACGATGCATCCGTGAGCCTGACCGCTCCGATCTTCCGTGGGGCCACGGTGTATCGCGTGGGTGACTCGCTCTATCTCGACGGCGACGCCGGCGTGTTTCGCCTAGACCTCAAGGGAGAGGGCGAGAGCTGAGATCCGCTTCGATCAACCAACGCCCGTCATCGACTCTCCATCAGGCAGATCTGGCGCATCTGCTCCAGTACATCGGCGAGTGCAGGACGTCCTGAACGCGTAACTGCACACGAGGCTCACGGCCAAGAGCAGGGCCCCTCGGAGCTGCTGGTGCCCGAAGCGGGGCCAAGGCGCTGGTGGCCCGCTCGACAGCTTGGTAGCATGGTGTCATGCCCAAGAACCTGACCGTGCGGCTCGATGACGACCTCGCTGCCGACACCGAAGCACTCGCGCGCGCCGAAGGGCAGAGCCTCAACGAGACCGTGAAACTCGCCCTGCGCGAAGCCGTGGAACGTCGCCAGAAGGACCCGGCATTCCGGCGACGTGTCCGCCAGATCATCAACGAAGATCGCGAACTGCTCGAGCGCCTCGCCAAGTGACGATCGAGTACCTCGACCTCGCTGACTACCTCGCGATAGCCGCTGCAGTCACCGGACTCGATGCTGCCACTTTGTTGAAGGTGACGAGCCTCGATCTCGCCGACTCGGCACTGCATGCGCCGGCAGCCGGTTTCGGCGATACCGACTTCTATCCGGACTTCATCGACAAAGCAGCGGTGCTGATCGTCCGGCTCGCGCGTAACCATCCTCTGCCCGATGGAAACAAGCGGGCGGCTTGGGTGGCACTGCGCCTGTTCGTCGACATCAACGACTGGCACTGGCTCCTCAAGCCCACCGTCGATGATGCCGAGTTGGCAATTTTCGCGATCGCCGCGGGAGAGAGTGGGACGAAACCGCCACTGCGGATTGGCTACGAGACCACCTCCGACCCGAGGCAACACCAAACCCCTGAGCGCAGAGCTGCCGGATCGGCCGGGGGCCTTAGATCGGTACTGTCCATTCAGTGAGGGCCGGTCGCGACCTTTCAGGAGGGTTCGCGCTCGGCTTCTTCGCGGTTGGCGAGGTACCAGTCGATGGTGCGCCGCAGGCCTTCTTCGAACGGCATCTGGGCGCGCCAGCCGAAGAGGGCTTCGGCGCGGCCCGGGTCGACCCGGCGCCGGGGCTGGCCGTCGGGTTTGGTGGGGTCCCACACCAGCTCGCCGTCGTAACCGACCATCGTCGCCACCAGCTCGACCGTTTCACGAATGGTGATCTCGCGGTTGGTGCCAAGGTTCACCGGCTCGCTGCCCTGGTAGTGCTCGGCGGCAATGACGATGGCCTCGGCAGCGTCGTCCACGTAGAGGTATTCGCGGCTGGCCGTACCGGTGCCCCACACCGACAGCTTCTCGTCGCCCTGCTCCTTGGCCTCCACGCAGCCCTTGATGCGGGCGGGGATGACGTGGCTGACCGACGGGTGGAACTTGTCGCCGGGGCCGTACAGGTTGGTGGGGATGAGGTACGCGAACTGTTGGCCGTACTGCTGGCGGTTGACCTGCGCGTGGATGAGATGTGCCTTCTTGGCGATGCCGTAGGGAGCGTTCGTTTCCTCCGGGTAGCCATCCCACAGGCTCTCCTCGCGGAACGGCACCGGTGTGAACTTGGGGTAGGAACACACAGTCCCCAACAGCACGGTCTTCTCCACCGACGGAGCCATGCGCGCGGCCTCGATGATGTGTGTGCCCATCAGCAGATTTTCCAGGTACAGCGGCGCGGGGGCAACCTGGTTGTAGCCGATGCCACCCACGCGGGCCGCCAGGTGCACGACGTGCGAGGGCGTGGTGTCGGCCAATAGCCTTTCGGCAATGCCCGGCTGGGTGAGGTCGTGGTCACGGCTGCGGGGCACTGCCACATCGGCGCCCAGTGCGCGCAACTTGGCGACCACGACACGCCCGAGGAACCCGGCCCCTCCGGTGACGACGACACGACGGCCACTCCAAAACCCGGTCATGGACACGATGCTACGACCAGGCGGGCCATGATGGGGTGCGTGCGAGTCGCGTACACCCTTGAGCAATGTTGGCATCGAGTACCCGGCGGCACGGGCGTGGCCGCGCTCCGGATCGCCGAAGCGCTGGCGCCGCACAACGACGTTCGCCTGATCGGTGTCGCCGGGCGGCACCGCCATCTTCCGCCCGAGCCCTGGATCCCCACCATCCCCGTCGCGCACCTCCCCATCGCTTCGCCGTGGCTGTACGAGACCTGGCTCCGCATGCATTGGCCGAAGGTGGAGGTCGCCACCGGCAAAATCGACATCGCACACGCGACCACCCTCATCCCGTGCCCCACCGACGCGCGGCTGGTGGTCACGCTGCACGATCTGGCGTTCCTCCACGATCCCAGCCAGTTCACCAGCCACGGTGTCAACGTGTTCCGGCGCAGCCTGAGCGAGATAAAACGCCGCGCCGACATGGTGCTGTGCTGCAGCCAGGCAACGATGGACGATGCTTCGGCTGCCGGGATTGCCGCCGATCGGTTGCGCCTGGTGCCGTTGGGCGTGGAGACGGAGCGGGCCACCGAGCAGGAGATCGCCCGCGTGCGTCAGCTCTACCGGCTGCCCAACGAATATCTGTTGTTCGTCGGCACCGTCGAGCCGCGCAAGAACTTGAAGGGTCTGGTGGCGGCGCTCGCTCACCTTCCTGACTCGCCGCGGCTGGTGGTGGCCGGGGCCGAGGGGTGGGGCGACAGTGGCGTCAGCGAGAGCGACCATGTGCGCTTTCTCGGGTTCGTGCCCGGTAAAGACCTCTCCGGTCTCTATGGCGGAGCGTCGGTGTTCTGTTACCCGAGCGAACGCGAGGGCTATGGCTTGCCCGTGCTGGAAGCGATGGCGCAGGGCACGCCGGTGGTCACGAGCAGGGGCACCGCCACCGAGGAGACTGCCGGCAACGCCGCCGTCTTGGTCGACCCGATGGACGCCGCCGATATCGCACGCGGCATCGAGGAGGCAGCGCGCCGTCGCACCGAACTGGCTGCGAAGGGCCTCGCACGCGCGCAACGCCGCAGCTGGGCCATGACAGCAAACCTCACCGCCGCCGCCTATCGGGAGCTCGCTGGTTGAGCCTGCCATCGGTGCTCGTCAACATGCTGTGGTGCGTGCCGGGCCGCGTCGGTGGCTCGGAGGAGTACCTCGTGCGCCAACTGCTCGGCCTCGGCGAAATGCCCGAACCACGATGGCAGCCCACCGTTGCTGTGGCGCGCGGCCTCGCCGAAGTTCACCCCGGGCTCGTTGCCGCGGCGACCGTCGTCGAACCGTCCTTCAACAGTTCCAGCAGGGTGCGGCGGATCGCCGGTGAGGCAACCTGGCTGCGGCAGCACAGCCGCGACGTGGCGCTCGTCCATCATGGAGGGGGTACGGCGCCAGTCCTGGCACATCGGCCGTACGTGCTCACGATCCACGATCTGCAGTTCCGTACCTTTCCGCAGTACTTCTCGCGGCGCAAGCGGGCGTACCTGTCGGCCGTCATCGCGCCCTCGGCGCGGCGGGCCACGGTGGTCGCAGTGCCCAGTGAGTACGTGCGCGACTCGGTGGTGCGCGCCTACGGCGTGAACGAAGAACGAGTGATGGTGGTGCCGCACGGTATCGAGCCTGGCCTGGCGGCTGACGCGACCTCGGCGACCGAACTGCGTCAACGGTACGGGCTGGGCGACGGGCCGGTCATCGTGTATCCGGCGGTCACCAACCCGCACAAGCACCACCAGTTCCTGCTGCAGATGATGCGGGACCATTGGCACGACCCCTCCCTGCGGCTCGTGCTCACCGGTGGCGCAGGGCTGGCCGAGCCGGTGGTGGCAGCGTGTACCGACCCGCGGGTGCTGCGCCTGGGCCGGGTGCCGGTCGCCGATCGCAATGGTCTGCTGGCCATGGCCGACGCGATGGTGTTCCCCAGCCAGTACGAAGGTTTCGGGGCCCCGTTGATCGAAGCGATGACGCTCGGAGCGCCGGTGATCTGCAGCGATGCGACGTGCATGCCACAGATCGTCGGCGACGCAGGCCTGGTGCGACCGTTGCAACCCGAGGCATGGGCTGGTGTGCTCGACGAGGTGCGCCGCCGTCGCCCCGAGCTGGTGGCCGCCGGTCTGCGGCGCGCTCAGGACTTCACC
>JANONE010000132.1:0-3007 GCA_031420675.1 Ilumatobacteraceae bacterium
CCGGCACCAGCGGCCACCACGCTGGCAATCCGTCGTTTCGGGCACCGTGAGCACCCGCTGATCGTCCGGCTGCGAGCAGTTCGAGCACCTGTTCCCGTGTGCGTCCTCGCCACGCGAGCAGCAGCCATGGATCGCTGTCGAGTTGGTCGGCGAAAACGTACAGCACGGCTGCGAGGTGCTTACACGGGTTCTCCCAGTCCGGGCAGCTGCAGGTGGCCTGCAGCGATTTCCACGTCGCGGGAAACAGGGCGATGCCAGCGTCGCGGCATGCCCCCTCCAGTTCGGTGGGGACCTCGCCAGCGAGCAGACGGGCAGCGAAACCCACCTGTGATCGCAGGCTCTCGTCGAGGCGGGCCCATTCGGCGTCGGACGGTTGCCTGCTGCGGACCGTCACGACGTACGGGGTCCGCCTCGAACCCTGAACCTGAGACACGATCAGGCCAGGGTTGACCTCGACTGACAGAACCTGGCCGCTGCGGGCGTAGCGGCGACCGCGTTGCATTCGCGTGCCGAGCCCGTAGGACTCCAGCGTTTCGACGAACCGTTTCGACCACCAGGTGTCGGCCATCGCGCCACGTTGCTTGCTCGTCGCGATGCCGCCTTCGACCTTGATCGGCTTCGAAGCCGGATAGGTCTGCCATGGATCATCCCAACCGCGCCTGCTCATCCGTCGATGTCCTGCGGTCGCAGCGCGATCACGTCGCGCAGTTCGTCGACGCTGAGTTCGGTGACCCATTGCTCGCCGGTGCCGACGACTCGTTTGGCGAGCGCCCGCTTGTTGGTGATCATCTCGTCGATCCGTTCTTCGATCGTTCCGCTGGATACCAGCTTGTGCACGTGCACCGTACGCCGTTGACCGATTCGGTAGGCGCGATCGGTCGCTTGATCCTCGACCGCCGGGTTCCACCATCGGTCGAGGTGGACCACATGTGACGCCGACGTGAGGTTGAGACCAGTGCCACCCGCCTTCAACGACAGCATGAAGATCGGCGGACCATCCGGGTCGTTGAACGCGGTGACCATCTCGTCTCGCCGGGCCCGGGGGACTCCACCGTGGAGCCACAGCGGCGCAGTGCCATAACGGCGGCGGAGGTGTTCGACGAGCAGGTCACCCCACTCGGTGTACTGGGTGAAGCACAGCACCTTGTCGCTGACGTCGATGATCTCGTCGAGCAGTTCCTCGACCCGGTTGAGTTTGCCCGATCGGGCCGTCAGCGCTGATCCGTCGCGCAGGAAGTGGGCGGGATGGTTGCACACCTGTTTGAGCTTGGTGATCCCGGCGAGGACAAGGCCCCGCTTGGTCATCCCGTCGGCTTCGGCGACCGCGGCGAGCAGTTCGCCGACCACCGCCTGGTACAACGTCGCCTGTTCGCGGGTGAGCGCGCAGCGTTCTGTCTGCTCGATCTTGTCGGGCAGATCGTCGATGATCGAACGGTCGCTCTTCAGCCGACGGAGGATGAACGGTCCGGTGACTCGTTTCAGCAACGCGGTGGCGTCTTCGTCGTGGTCGCGTTCGATCGGACCGGAGAACCGGCGGGTGAACGAGGTGAGGTTGCCGAGCAGACCCGGGTTGAGGACGTGCATCAACGACCACAACTCAGCGAGGCGATTCTCGACCGGCGTACCGGTGAGGGCGATCCGGCGGTAGGCGCTCAGTTGGGCGACGGCTTTGGTCTGGGCGGTGCCAGGGTTCTTGATCTGTTGGGCCTCGTCGAGCGCGATCCGCGCCCATCCGACTTCGGTGAGGTGGTCGATGTCGCGGGCGATCAGCGAATAGGTCGTCAACACCACGTCGTGCTGGGCCGCCCGCTGAGCGAACAGCAATTCGTTGCCGTTGTGACGGTCGCGACCGTGGTGAGCCATCACCGTCAGCTGTGGCGCGAAGCGCTGCAGCTCTCGCTCCCAATTGCCGAGCACCGACACTGGACTGATCACCAACGTCGGGCCTGGCGCCGGGTCGGCGAGCATCGTCGCGATCAGCTGCGCGGTCTTACCGAGACCCATGTCGTCAGCGAGGCAGGCACCCAAGCCGAGCCGACCGAGGAACGCGAGCCAGGCCACACCGCGCTGTTGGTACGGGCGCAGCGTCCCCTCGAAGCCATCCGGTGTCAAGACCGGGGTGATCGTGGTGTGCAGTGCATCGTCGAGCAAATCACCGAGCCAACCGGTCGCGATCACACCCTCGATCGCAACGTTGTCGGGCGCACCGAGGGAGTCGAGACCGAGGCCGGCCCGGAGCAGGTCCGACGCCAGTGCTTCGCCGCGGGTTCCCGCGAGCTCGATCAGTGCGGCAACCTCGGCTGGGTCGATCTGGACCCACTCGCCGCGCAGGCGGACCAGTTGTTGTTTGGCCTCGGCGGACTGCTGGAGCAGACGCAGCTCAGCTTTGGTCAGCTTGCGTCCGCCGAGCGCAGCCTCCCAGGTGAACGACACCAACTGTTCGAGTCCGAACCCCGATTCGGTGACGACTCCCTGCGGCCCGGCGGACGTGGCCTTGGCGCGTAGTCCGACCCGCGCCCGCCGCGTCCACCACGATGGCAACAACACAACGATGCCGACATCGGCCAGCGCTTCGACTCGCTCCGACGCGAACGTCAGCAGCGTGTCGGTGTCGAGCAGGATCGTGGTCGGTGCGGCAGAATCGAGCAGCGCCGACAACTCGGGGGCAACCCGAGCCATCTTGCCGAGTTGGGCAATCACCTCGTGGATCGCCTCCGGGCCAAACAGAGACAGGCCCTCCCAGACGTCGGCGATCGGAACGATCATGCTCGGCTCGTCGGCATCCCTGACCAACAGTTCGATCGTCCACAACGCTGCTTGAGCGCTGGCTGTGCCCGATGTGTCGGGGGACGGCTCGTGGATTCGGAGGCACAGATGGGCTCGGCTTGCCGATGCGGCACCGGTTGCGATCCACTCGTCGAGTCGTGCCGCGAAAGCGGCGACCTTGGCACCGTCGAGTGACGACGGCAGCGTTGGATCCGCGGCGGACAGCGAATCCAACCACGCC